>PBWF01000003.1 GCA_002728935.1 Gammaproteobacteria bacterium
CTGTTACAGCACTGCCAGCACTCCTGACAATCCTGAAGCCACAGAGACTGGCCCTTGAGAGGTCCGTCAAGGTGGAGGAGAGTGCCTTCTCCCAGTGGTCCGGACAGCAGGCTCTCAACCCAATGACGGTGATAGTAGCGGCTCTCTTGATATCCATACCAATAGGGGCTGGAGTATCCCAGCTGGAGATCGGTTTCGACTTCAGGGACCAGTTGGATGACGAGGTCCCGGTCGTCGCGGATTTCCTGACCCTGAGTGACGATTTCGCGGGCCAGAACACTGCGCCAGTCTATGTTGTGATTGATGCGCCAGTCTTCAGCGAGGAAGGGAGGGCGCTCTACCTCAGNGCCATGTCCGTTCTGGACTCAGACGAGAGTATCTCNGAGCAGACTGGGATATGGGAGGCATTGGAGCTCGAGGCCACGAGGGACGCGTCCCTGAGGGAGGCTATGGACAGCATTGACAGCGACTCACCCGATTGGGCTGGTCTGGCCTCATGGGCCGATGCGAACGGGGACAAGGTGTTCAGGTACCTAAGGGACGACAACCTACAGACGGTAATCAGCTTCTACGCCCCATCATTGGACTGGCAGGATACGGTCGACTTCCTGGAGAACCTGGATCAAGACCTCAGTCAGGGGGGCGATGACTACAGGGTGTCCGGCAGGGGGATCATACTAGCGCAAATCAGCGAGGACGTCGCCCGGTCTGCTGTGGCTTCAACAGGAATCGTCGCGGGAATGATCCTTCTGATGCTCATCGGCATCAATGTCTCCCGAGAGGAGAGGCCCACTAGAGGCGCCCTCAAGGGACTCGTCATGTGGATCCCTCTGGCTGTAGTGGTAGTCTGGGTCTATGGCCTGATGGGGTGGCTGGGGTACCAGCTGAACTCCCAGACCGTGACTATAGGGGCACTCACACTCGGCCTCGGCGTCGACTATGCGGTGCACTTCGTGACTAGGCTCGACGAGGAGGTTGAGCATGACCNCAATGCAGGGATTTCCAGGTGGGTATCAATCACCAACGCGACTACAGGTCGAGCAATGATGGCCGCAGCCCTGACGACCGCTGGGGGCTTCGCGGTGCTGAACCTCAGCTCACTACTGCCACTGAGGCTGTTTGGCCAGGCATTCGTAGTGGCGATCCTCCTCGCACTCGCCTCGAGTGTCATACTGCTCCCCTGCCTGATGAGCCTCTTCGGCCTGCTACCCAAGCAGGAACCGGCAATTCAGTCAGAATAGGCCGTTACGGAGCCTTAATGCGCGAACACCCCGCTCGCAGGCCATGGCACCGATATGGCCGTTCAACAGAAAGAAGACGGGGGTCCCGAAGGCGAAGCCTGCGGAGGAGAAGAAAGTAGTCAGCTACGAGAGGGAGCAGGGGGACGTCCAGAAGGAGAAGCTGGAGGACAGGACGCACCTCGAGGACAAGGGCTTCAAGGATGCCGTGATGCTCCTCGACGGCTCGACAAAGTAACGCTTTTCATGGAAGAGTGCTGAAGGTTTTCATAAATAGAACTAATTGGAGTTGTACCTTGCATTACGATGGAGGAAACAGTATTGACAGCACCACTGGTAGCTACCTCAGTACTATTGGTACTGGGTGAATATCTCAATCATATAGCCTTCATAAAAGACAAGATCCATTCCGATATTCGTGAGCAGGCTAGGATTGGCGCTGATGTGATTGCAGCATCATCTCAGTATGCAGTCGCGGCTTTGGAATCAATCAGTGATGAGGATAGCCCGTCGATCCCACTTCCTGTGTTCGCACTTTCGAGATCCTCTATCTATGGACTGATATACCTCGATAATGTTGACCTAGTTAGAAAAGGAGAGAAACTCCCAAGTCCTGGGNCATTCATACAGAAAACCATGGATAGGTGGAATCGAGGTAACACATTTGGCCTCGGCATTTTTGATGAAAAAACGGACTATCACAAGATCTGGTCCGAGTTGAGTGAGTTCGTACATATCATTCCGGCAATAAAGGTCGAAGGAGGAGCATTCTATGGAAGCAGGGTCCAATTCAAGTTTGGAAGGGATCTCTCAAAGCCAACCAGTCATGCGGGCCTTCCTGAGTCATTCAATGCAAAGGCGCAGGAGTGTATTGAATGGCAGGCTAGGCTGACGATGGCCACTATCTCCGATTTTAGGAGGAAACACAGAAGACTATTCGAGTTCTCGAGTACAAAGGTACAGAGCCATTTGGAGAATGTCGTATTTCCAGATTGTATAGCGACGATTTCCAGCATTGAATGCCCGTCGCAGCTACAAAATTCGATTACGAGACTGGCAAAGCAACTCTTTGCTAGTACCGTATAGAATCTCCGCCCGAGAAATTCCGATTGTATTTTTGTATAATCAACGCGGCTTCCATTTTACGCTTAGAAATCTCCTCCTTTGACAGAACCCTTCCTCTGAAAACCCCACTGGATCTGGTTTCCAGCCATTCATTGGCACTTTCGAAGAGAGACTTCCCATCTTCGTCCAGTTCCATCGCGCCCATCTTTCTGATTATCTCGGGAATAAACATGTTTCTGGAGTGCTTGAGAAGTGGAACCTTACTAATCACGGGATCCTGATTCTCCAGCTCTTCGGACTTAAGCATCTCAGAAATTATGTCTTCATCACTCAACCACTCAGTCAAAGGCTCCCCTCCAGCTCTTGTAGGTAAATTTCAAGGAACTCCGCTAAATCGCTGATGGGGCCAAACTCTCTAATTGCATTGAAACCTCCCTGGGCATATTCATTCATCATCTTGAATGCGGGTTTCTCATACGTCCCGGTCCTATCATTTGAGAAGAAGTCGCTCATCCTCATCAATACGCCTTCGTCATCATGACTAACCCCGCGCTTCTTGCAATATTGGTGGAATACGAGACCGGATATCAGAAGATCATGCTCCTTTGCGTGTGAAGCCCACTCTCTGATCATGTCAGGCCCCATAGGGTCTGGCTCACTCACCTCACCTCTGGCTATGCCCAGGATCATGCATAGGTAATAGGGCTCTATAACTGCACTAAAGTCACCAGTATCTGATTTCCCCTTGTTCCTTCCGACCCCAATCCTCTCGAAGTATCTCCTCGCTTCGTCGGATAAGTGGAACCTTGCACTGCCTTTGTCAGATTTACTCATATTTTCCTAGCCCCCTGTCGCTCATGAGACTCCTCTTCGTACACACAGAAATTTTCGTAACTGGGATCACAGATCATTCTACCTTCCTGGGGGGCTCCTAGTTTAATTTCCTCGCGCTCTCTTCTAATGGTCCAATTGGAATATTCGTTACCCCCGTGGTATGGGTCTAGACCTTCCCTCTCTAGAGAATTTATCAGTGCTATGCACTGATCGAAGGTATTGGGGACCAGGGTTGCCCATGAGCTGACCATCCCCTTCCCGAACCCCGCCAGGGGAGTGTCAAGAACGAACGGTAGAGAAACCTCAGCATACGAGTTCAATGCCGAAACGAACGCATACGCCCCCCCGAGCTCCGAAGCAACATTAACTGCATCCTGATATTCTCCGTTGGGGTTGCGGTACCTTAGCCCCTGATCACTGATCTCCACCGTCAAGCCCCCACCAAGACCTGCACCCACCATATCGGATAGATGGCCGTTGAGTTTGCTTTCCACCTCTATCTTGATCTCTCTTCCAAGCCCCTCCAGGGTCGTCTCTAATATTTGGCGCAATGTTTCAGCGCCAGCCTTCTTTACCATAGCCTCACCAGTTTCATCAAACTGTTTTTGGAGATATTCCAACACTTTCTGTAACTCTTTCAAATTTCCAATTTTTTTGACCTTCGAAGCCGAAGTAGAAATTTTCTGACCGGTCCATGTGTGTTGGTCGAGCTTTCTTTTTGCGATATATTCATCACTTGTTGAAGTAATATCATCAAGCAATCTCTGTACTCCTGTTATCTTTAGGTTTATTTCACCTAGCTCTTCAGACATTTTTCGGAGTTTTTCACGTTCCTTCTCTGGCAATTGACTCTTCTTAAGCTCATACGCAGTTTTCGCCTCTTGCATTTCTTCCCTCGCAACCCTGAGCTTTGTCATTAATGTCCTGATTGTCTCTCTCCCTTCTCCACTCCTGGAGACTGCATCTTGGACCTCCTTGACGTAGGTCATCAAACGGTCCTCGAGATACCCCTCAGCCATCAGATTGACATGCGTCCTCATTCCAGAATTCCATTCAACACCGCAAATACAGGTATCTGTTTCCTGTAGCTCTCTGAAGAAGGTCCTTCCGACCGCTTTAGGTAGCTTTCCTCTCTGTTGAGAGTCATGGAAGCTCACAACCTCGGCCCAATTTGAGCCCATTGCTATTGAAGGATCAAAGAGACTCTTCAGAACCGACTCAGTCCTTTCCTTCAGAATCCTCCTTTTGGTCAACCAACCCTCCTTCTTTAGAGCTAGCCCGGATGTCAAATCTTCTAGCTCCTCCTCATTCCGATCTAAGGAAAGCTTCAGCTCGCCTTGTCGAGCCTCCAAGCCTTCCAATTGCTCCTTGTATGAATTCGCTTTTTCATTGAGCTCTCTTTTCCTCTTTACGGCGGCTTGGAATGTAGCGTCAAGACTCCTCTCCTTTCCACCCCTTGAGCCAAGTGCCTCCGCAGTCGCTTTCTCAAGCACTGTTTCGATTACCCCATTATCTCCTATCAGAGTGTGTAGGATGTTTGTACCGGTGATTTGCCTTATGGAATCGTGAACCAGGTCCGCACCGGCGTATTTATTCAATTCTCTCGCCGTCTCGCCGTCTAACAAGAACAACTGCGCAAAGCGGTCTTTGCCCTCGAAGAGCCTCACGAATTCCGGAGGGGGTTTCCAACCTTCCTCTCTCCCACCGAGTTTGCTCCTGTAAGTCCAGAAACTCTGCTCGAGTTCGTCGTGGTCTATCTCAATTCCAAGTGTAAAATCCTCGGTCCCTTTTTTCGTTTTGATCCTGAACTTAGTTTGGAACCTGACAATCTCCGAAGAATCACCCCCCCATTTCCCATCTCGCCTATACTTGTAACCATCCATGTGCTCGCTTCTGATTGGGATTCCAGTGAACAATGAGCGAAGGAGGTAGAGCGTTGTAGTCTTTCCATATCCATTCTGTATTTGGAGAAGATTGATGCCCTCCGTTCTAAATTCCTGGTTTGCCTCTGGGATTGTGAGTGACTCAAACTCTCTCACATTACTGTATCCAAATGATAATATGGATAATTTGACCTTCCCATTCAGACTAATCACCCTTCCTTAATGCGGGGCTATCAGGCTGGTGGATTTCTAACCATGCTCGCTCTTCGGCCTCTCCAATGGCCTTGAACTCTCTTTCTAGCTCCTCCTCGTTAACTTTCCCCGTCTCCCTTATCCCCTCCATCAGTGCAAGAATAATATCAAGCGACCTGTCATCAACATCGTGCTTCTTTGCCGCGTCCCTCGCTAATCGTTCCAACCTCTCACTTATGTCTTCCATTATCTCTTCCTCCTTGTATTCGATAGTTCTTCTAGCCAGGCCTTCCTAAGCATATCAGAAGAGTCTTCTTTGCCCTCCTCTTCGAAATAGAAATCTACGACTGTAGCCCTCTTGTCTTGCTTTGTAGATAACGTCCTCAATGCCCTTCCGATTCTCTGAATGGTCTGTAACCTCACTTGATCACAACTGAATAGCACGATCGTATCAACAGTTTTGATGTCTATTCCCTCTGAGATTCTGTCACAAGCTATCAGGAAATCCAGCCTGCCCTCAGCAAAGGAATCCAGAGTCCCCATATCCTCGCCCTGGAAGAACTCCTTGAAACGGTCTAGGTTGTGCTCATTGTACAGTAACTCGTTCAACTCTCTGCCGAAGGACGTGTCCTCAACGAAGATTATGCAACGGCTCAACCCACTCTTCTGACCATGTAACCATGATGAGAACACCGGTAGCTTCTCCCTCGACCCTTTGAATACTTGTGCCGCCAGCATTCTTCCAAACCACTCAGGGGCATTTGGCGGGATCTTCTTGAATGCCTTCTTCCTCTTTTCGAAGTCCTCCTCAGAGGGGGTGTAAGGAAGCGGAACATAGTCAAACTCACAGAGAATCCCCTTCTCAATAGCCTCTTTGAGGCCGAAAGTGAAAATCTTCTCCTCCTTCCTGAGAACTTCTATTTGTTCCGAGGTGATCACCTCCCCTTCCCATCCATTAACGAAGTTCCCTGCCAGAAAGGCATTCCTCTCAGTATCATATTCCGACCAAGGAGTGGCACTCAGCCCCAGCCTCATCTTGAAAGGATGACATCTCTTAGTATCCAAGGATCTAATCTCAATCATTTCCTCTTCTCCTGTGACTTCGATAATTTTTGAATTTACATACTTTTTTGAGCCCAATCTATGCATCTCATCGACTATGAGCAGTACGTTGCCACATCTCGATGCATTATCATTCACGTATTCAAAAAGATCCGGAATGAAGTAGTGGCTGACAATAAGAACCGCACCCCTTCTGTCCAATCTGAAGAAGGGGACATGCTCATCCAGTCCAGACTTCCACCACCTAACAGAGGAGTGCTCGCTGTAGTGCTCGCAGATCTCCATGTACCACTGCTCCTCAAGGGATTTGGGTACACAGATCACGGTCTTTTCCACCCTATCGCTATTTACAGCCTCCTCCACTATACTAAGCGCGGTCCTAGTTTTGCCTGACCCAGTGGCCATTTCCAGGATCCCTATGCCGTTGGCACTATCTTCATCCAGAAACCACTCCTTGGCCTTTCCCTGATGCGCCCACTTGTCTATATCGGTGTACCTTTCATTCCATCCTTCGTGCATCCCACCGATGCTTTCCAGCATCTGCCTCCGTTTTTTTGCGTCACTGACCTCATTTATCCCACTGGGATCTCTCGGCTTGAATTTGTCGAGTATCTTTTGACGGGCCGCTTCGGGAAAGTCAACCACAACAACTCCCTTTGCATGCCTTCTGTCGTTCCAAAGGTCGTCGAACTTTTTCTTGTAGGTCTCTATATTCAACCGCGACTCCTCTCCAGCCCAAGAACGAGAGACGTTAACGTCCTCGAAGTTGTCTAGCCACCCTCGCTTTGTCTCATTCACAGAACCTTGGAAATACATCTCGTTTTCTCCATCTGAGACAATGCCATATTTAGCGTGGAACTCCGCTTCGTCATGTGGGAGAAGCTGATTTGAACCCGGGATGTAGCGAGCCCCAACTTTCATTTCCAGTAGACCGTTCTTTAACATCCATGAAAGTCCCTGAAATCTATTTCTATTGAAATCAATTTCATCATCCAGATCAAGATTCTCTATTGAATTGATCAATGACTCCTCTACCTCCTCTAACAGTGTTGGGTCATTTGCATGAAGGACAACCTGCTCATCTCTAGGATTCAGTCTGGCACCCACTATTAGCCTGAATTTTGGCTGATGCTTTCTCGGGTCGTCCGACTCCCTGGGATTGGGACTCTTGCAGAACTCTGCAAAACCGGCACTGGCATGGCTAAGTACGGTAGAGCTAAAGTAACCCGCGACCCTATCATAAGTCAATGAATTTTTCAGCATTGGGACGTAGAATGTCTCCAGCATCTCCTCACCGAGAACGTAGTCATAATGATGACTAAACCCATGAGATGCCAGGCTGCCATCAAATTTGCTCATAGCTTCAGGTCAGCATTCCACGATCTAAATATTGTCCCATTTTTTTGAATATGTGCCCTAAAGATTTAATTAACCACGAATAAAAGGCATGAAAGACCAGTAAGGCCGAGATGGTCAACGCCTAAGTGCTGGACGTTATGTGGTGATTGTATGGTGGACCTCCGGACCCTCTTCAGAGAGACAGGGGACATACCCTGGGTGGTAGGCCTCAGCGGTGGCAAGGACAGCACTGCTGTGACGATGCACATGCTAGAGACCCTGGAAACCCTCCCTCCTCCAATCAGACGCCGAAAGAGGTGCTTCGTGACCTGCGTCAACACATTGGTGGAGGCGCCCCCTGTTATCGACCATGTCCATAGTTTCATCAGAGAGCTGAGGGAGTACGTCAGGGACAGGGAACTCCCGGTCGAAGTCGTCGAGCTCTCCCCAGAGGTCGACCAGACCTTCTGGGTCAACCTAATTGGGAGGGGGTACCCGACTCCAGTCAGAGAGTTCAGATGGTGCACCGACAGGATGAAGATTAAGCCCCAACAGAGGTTCATCGAGGAGAACGAGGAGGTATTCGGTAACCCTCCAGTTGTCCACTTCCTACTGGGAACGAGGTTCGATGAGAGTGCCTCCCGCCTCAAGACCATGGAGGCACACACGAGAATGGGGACCGACATACACTCTCACGGGACCATGCCGACCGCAGGGGTAATCAGGCCCATCGAAGACTGGTCCACGGAGGACGTATGGGAGTACCTCATCAAGCCCGATTGGGCAGGAGGGGGAGACAACCCCTTCTACGAGGTAAACCAGAACCTTGCGGTACTCTACAAGGACGCAGCAAGCGGAGAGTGCCCAGTAATCCACGACCCCACCAAGCAGACATGCGCAGGAAGCAGGTTCGGATGCTGGACATGCACCGTAGTAGAGGTAGACAGCTCTCTAAGGGAGATGATCGGGTCAGGCAGAGACAGCTATGATGCCGAGTCACTAACACTCCTCGCGGACTTCAGAGACAAACTCAGAGAGGAGAGAGATCTCCCTGAGAATAGGGTACACGGCAGGAACAGGAGAGGGATAACACTCGTCAAGAGAGACGGTTCCGTAGGGACCGGCCCATACACGATGGAATACAGGAAAGAGCTCCTATCTAGACTGCGAACAATGCAAGAGACGGTTGGCGACACTCTGATTACCCCCGAGGAGGAGAACAGGATAACCCAGATATGGGCGGAAGAGCAGGCAAACCTCATTCGCGTAATGGAAGGCAACATAGGGGGCGGAGAGTAATGGAAGTAGATCCGGACACCGTCCTTCTTCTCGCTAAACAGATAGACCCCGAATCCCCCCGGGAACTCGCTGAACTATTCACGAAGATGCTTCAGGAGGAGCACTCATCGAGGCATAGGACTCGGCCCGGTATCTATGCAAAGCTCACTAAGATGATAGATGACGAGGGGAGTGACGCTTAATGGTAAAATTCTCCAAACTCTCGATGACTAATTTCAAGAGATTCTCTGGGGAGAACCACATCCCACTAATGGGAACAGCCAGGGTAACTGTAATCGCCGCAAAGAACGGTCTCGGAAAGACCACAATAATGGATGCGATACACGTCTCTCTCTATGGTAGGAAGGGGTTCTCCCAGATATACCCCGGAAAGAATTTCCAGAACTGGATACTGAACGCCCACAGCGTCGACGCTGATGATAGTGGAAAGGTAGCATTGAGTCTACAGATGCAAGATCCGGTTCTCGGACCGGTTAGAATATCCAGAACCTACTGGCTCCCATTTGAAGAGGGAGGAAGCATAGAGGAGGAGGCTGGAATAACAATTAGAGGAAAACCACTTCAGAAGCTCCCCGGAGAGACTGCAAAGGGTCTCGTGGATCGATGGATAGAGGACTACCTGCCTCAGGCCGCAATGACTAGGTTTCTAGTCGATGGAGAGAAGCTAAGCCATCTTGATCCAAAGAATATAGACAAGAGCATAGTCGAGGGTATCGATGATGCAACGGGGATAGGGCTCCTCCACAGGCTACAAAGACGACTCCGGCAAATCAAGACCTCCACTTTGAAGACTCTGGCGCCCGAGGACCAGCAGGAAAGTGTGAATTTCCTAATGGACCTCTACAACCAATACGTCTCGGATATGGATTTGGCGATTTCAGAGCTTGAAGACACACACTCAAAAATCAAACAATGTACTCAAAGAATAGAGGAAATACAGCACGAAATAGAGCAAATTACCAGAGAGGGAGGCTCTGAGAATGTACAGCTCAGAATGGATTATGCTATCCGTCAATCTGAGCTCACCAGCTCCAGAAGAGAGGTTCAGAACCATCTAATCGAGGCCCTTCCATTTGTTATTGCCGGCCTCCCATCGAATCTCTCCGATTGGGGTATTGAGAAGACATTAGAGTTCAAGAAGGCGGAAACAAGGGCTTCAGAGAATTTGGATTTCCTCAATTCTGTGATCGAAGCCACTCAATTGGGTTCAAGGACAAGGAAGAAGCTGATTTCAGAGGGAACCAGAATTGCTAGCAACCCTTTGACAGAAGCGTCAGAACCACTAGCATATCTTGATATGGAGTCAATAGAGACTATCGTCAAGAGACACGCAGAGCTAGGGATCTATGATGCAAAGGAAAGGGTGAATGGGGCTCTAAACGAGGCCATGAAGAGACTGAACGCTTTCGAATCATCTGAGGAGAAGCTCAGAAATGCAACAGCAGGAACTGGTATTTCCGCCAAGGCCGACGAGCTCAAGGAACTTTCCAGAGAGTTGGGGGCCCTACAAGCAGAAACAGCCAGACTGAAAGGCGTCATTTCCCAGTCTAAGTCTGACTCAAGTGATGTCGAAAAGAGGATTGATGAGATTAGACAGAGAGAGAACGAAGACTCTCTACTAAACCGTAGAATTACAAGGATCGAGCACCTTCAAATGCTGAATGACCTTGTAACTAATCAAGTCAGAAAGTCATTCGCCAGCCCTCTTGAAAGCTCATTCAAAGAGGGATTCGAACTCCTTTCAAGGAAATCCGGTAGGCTGGAGGAGGTTAGCATAGATACTAATGACTACAGCACCAGACTATCAATGAGGGGATTCGAAGGCAACTGGCTTGACAGGGACCTGTCAGCAACAGAGAGGCAACATGTCGGCCTAGCACTAATTTTTGCACTTAGAAGGGCATCAACAGAATTTTCGATGCCACTGCCCGTGATCATAGATACTCCCACTTCCAGAATGGATACAGAGCATAAAAGCTGGTCAGTAACTAAATTCTATCCCCAGCTTTCACAACAAGTTGTTGTTTTGGCCACTAGTGATGACTTGGCCGGAGGCCTCTTCGAGGAGCTGGAAGAAACCGGGGTCTTGGGAGTCCAAGTTCTGGTCAGTGAGGTATCAGAAAACTCTGTGAAGGCTAAGGAGTCAAACCTCAAGACATTCTTCGGGGGTGCCTAGATTGAATATGATCGAAAAACTCCTCTCAACTAATCTTACCAGTAGCACAATAACATTCTACCGACTGAAGAAATTGGCCTCGTTGGCGCAAACCTCAGAGGATCACATATCTAGGCTTGGCATGGCGCTATCCCTTTCCGAAGGCAGTATTCAATCAGACTGGATGCCTAATTTCCTCCCCCATGAGAATAGGGACGAAATTGGAACTTCAACAAAGCAAATCAGAGGCAGGACGCTATTCAAGGAAGAAATCCATATCTGGATGGCTCTGACACTTAGACACCAAACCCCATCTGACTATGAAGATTGGAGACAGATACTACGAGCTCATTGGGAGAGGGGGGTCCAACAGATCTCTCTGAGGTCTTTCGAGGAAGGAGACTGGATTAGAACTCTCAACTCTATGTTATCTGAATGAGGTAAAAATGTCAGATTTTACCATGAAAATAGATTTGATGGGCTTGCGATGCCCAATCCCGGTGCAAAGGATAAGAGCGGCTCTCAGAGATATGGAAAAAGGCCACAGACTCATTGTGATAGGCGATGATCCAGAATCACAACATGATATTCCAAAACTGCTCGAAAGGCTCGGCTTGGATCCTCCTTTGATCACAGAAGAGGAGTCAACCTGGATATATCAAATCCAGAAATAATCAAAATAAATACAAGGTATCAGTCATAAGAAAACTCTACTCAACGTGAGCTCACATTCCCAGACTGTGTATACCCTCCAACCCAGATTTATTAGCGCCGACTCTTTCTTCCTATCCCTCTCAATATTCCTCTCGAACTTCTCCCTCCAGTAGTCGACATTTGTCTTCGGCAGTCCCAGGTTGCATGTCGGACAACGGTGCCAGAAGCAACCATGGACGAATATCGCAACCCTCCTCCCTGGGTAGGTGATATCAGGTCGGCAGATGTACCTGCCATCCTTGTCATCTATCCTCCAGTGAAGCCTGTAGCCGGGATACCCTGCCTCCCTCAGCATCCTGCGGACCCGTAGCTCAGGCTTGGTGTCCTTGCTGGTGTTCGCGATCATCACGTTGTGCACGGCGGGCGAGGACGCGGGAGGAGCTTCTAGAGCCATTTTAGAATCACTCTTCAGATACGGCTCCGATGCCAGTCCACTCCTGCGTAGACGCGAGGAGGGTCACTGGGATAATCACGAACCATATGATTGGCCCGATTATGTCCAGCCACTCGTAGCCACTGGACTCCATTTCCCCTGTCAGAGACTGAGCCACTGCCGGCAATACCAGAAGGTACAGAACGGATGGGATGAGCATCACCCTGCGCCCAACCCCCTCCTCTGATCTCCACGCGAACGCAAAGATACCCCCGATGACGAGAACAATCGCTAGGAACCCCATGCTCTCCTCGATCTCGAGGGCTATCCAGATGTGCAGTATTACCCATCCGATGTTGGCCATTGCCACGTTTTTGTGATCGAGTACCTTGTCTAGCATGTCTCAGCCTCCTCAGACCCATCCGGAGCCCAGGAGGCCGCTCAACGCCAGAATTCCCCAGAGCACAAGCGGAGGGGCGTTGTCCTTCCAGTTCATCGTCATCTGGGTCTTGCCCAGGTTCCACTCCAGGCCCTGCGCGCATATGATGACGAACCAGACCCACACCGGGCCAGCGATAACGACAGCCATCCTTGCCATCGCCTCCCCCTCAAGCAGGAACGCTGTACCAAGCATCGTGACTGTGGTGAGTAGGAACCAACCGCTCACGAGCTTGTTCGTGTCGTCCTCCCACTCGGTGGGGAGGATGACTCCAACCACGGCGTGAACCAACGCGACGAGAACCAGCCATATCTGGGGATCTAGGATCGTGTCGATCATACTACTCGTCCTCCATGTTCCAGCCAAGCACGCCAGTCAGGGCAGTCATGCCCCAGAAGATGAGGGGAGGCACGTTGTCGGCGAAATCGAACGTGTACGGGCCATCGGTCGTGTACGTTATCTCGAGGCCCAGCGCTATGCACACCACGAACCAGACCCAGATCGGCCCGGCTATCACTGCGGCAAGCCTGGCTTGGGCACGCCCAGCGGTCAGAANCGCTGCATAGAGCATGTAGACGGTTATGACAAGCATCACGCCGGTTATCATCAGCTCGTTGTCATTGTCGGGGTCCATCGGCAGGAGCACCCCGATGAAGGTGTGGCCGAGCGCGTTNAATATCAGCCACCACTTCGGNTTCAGCGCCTCTTTCCCGTAATCCAAATCACTCATCCCCCTCTAGGTGCATGTACCCACCGAGCCCCATGAGTCCCAGTAGGGTACCCAATGCTACGGTCATCCTGATGTCGTTGTAGCCATAGTCCACAACCTCTCCGGCGTTGTAGAGCAGCACGAATACGACTATCATCGCCACAGAGGAAACCATGGCGAGCACCGACAATCCCCTGCCTTTGACGCAGAGTCCCGTGGCTAGGGCGAGCGATGCTAATGCCATCGAGAAGAGGCCGAAGGTCTGCTCATAGAAGACATCCCTGTCGGTCGGGTCAGGGTAGGCAGTCTCAGCTGCCTCCTCGGCAGTTATGTAATTACCAGCACCCAATATGAGGAATATCGCCCCGAATACAATCAGCCACCACTTTGGGTTAAGGTATGTCTTCATCTCCATGTTATTTCATCTGACCCTAGTTTAATTATGGTTTTGTCGATTTACACTTTGCTGAGGGGATAAAATATCAGAATGGGGGGCTGGGGGGCGTGTCTTGGCTCTCGGACTTGCTCGACCACCCTCTGATGAAGTCGTTCATTGCGTACTCCATATTCCGTGCGTTCTACGGTGCAGGCATCTTGGTCGCGACCTATTTCATCGATCGTGAGACATCGATTCCTTGGTGGTTGTTCCTGGCATTCTCGATGGTCCTCTCAAGGGTACTCTTCCGTTACATCAAGAGGCGCAGGGCGGAGGAGCTCACTCGCTCTCCATCATGAACCTGAGCACGTTCATCTGTGCCATGCTTGCCTCCAGTGCCTCCTCTATCACGTCAGCGACCTCGTTCGCTGAGGCGCTTGCCAGGGCCCTCTGCCTGTCATGGTGGTCACTGAGTATCGACTGGCAGGCGCTCCACAGGCCGGATTCGGTGTAGGGAATGAACTCCCCCTCCATGATCGGAAGGACGTCCTCAAGCCCCATGCCGGATGCCATCACCAGGGAGTCTACCGCTACTATGTGCTCGCTCCAGGCCCTGACAAGGATCTCCCACCTACGATCCTCAACCGTCCCCTCCAGGGGAGGGAGCTCCTCCACCTCCGCACGAAGATACAGCTTGCCATCGGGGTCGTCATCGACGTACTCCTCCATGAGCTCGTCCACCGTTGGGAATATCTCCCCGAAGTCGCGTGCGGGAAGGGATGCGGGAAGTACCCTACTGATCTTGAAACGAGTCTCTCCCGACGCCGTGAAGAGTAGGTTGGTGCCCTGCTCGCTCACGTCCTCGGCGTGAGCCAGTAGCCCGTACTGGCCGGGCAGAGCCCACCCTCCGAGGGCCTTGGGAGGGTCAGCGGAGGCGACGTAGCCGAACGGCTCTCCTCCCAGCACGCAGTCATCGAGCATCTGCTTGTACCTTGGCTCGAACACCCTCAGGGGCTCCTGCGTCAACGGGAAGAGGCCCATTGGAAGGACGAACAGGGGTACGGTCCGGACACTGCTCATGTCAACTACATGACAGGTCCACACTTCAATGGTTGTCAGCGACTAGGCCTTCCGACCATCAGGACAACCCTCACGATCGCGAGCTGAAGCCTGATGGGGAGCACCCTCCCGAACAACGGGACCGGCTTGTTCAGAAGCCCTGGAATCACCTCTCGCCTGCCCCTCTCCATCGCCTTGACACCTATCGAGGCGACCCTACTGGCGGGAATCGCGCTCCACGATTTGATCTCCCTCCGGAGGTTCATCCCCGCGACCTCCCCGAAACCGGTATCGACGTATCCAGGGCAGAGGCAGGTCACAGTCACCCCCGACCCCTTCAATTCCGAGTGAAGGGACCTCGAGAACGACAGAACGTACGACTTGGTTGCGCAATACGCTGCCATTCCAGGGCCCGGCTGGAAAGCGGCGATAGACGCCACATTCAGGATTCTCCCCTTACCCCTGCCCAGCATTTTCGCCGCATAGTGCCTTGTTAGGGTTGTTAGGGCTCTGATATTTACATCGACCATCTCCTCAATCGAACGCTCCTCCTGATCGGTGAGTACGCCCCATTTCCCGAATCCGGCGTTGTTGACCAGGACATCAACCCCATCTACCATCTGCTTGACATTCTCGACCTGGCTCATGTCCGATAGGTCA
>PBWF01000011.1:0-1339 GCA_002728935.1 Gammaproteobacteria bacterium
GACGAGTTTGATTACGACGAAGAAGACTTCATTAAAGCGCATACGGATGGAACCTTTATGGTCAAGGCGCTGACCACAATTGAAGATTTCAATGAAGTATTCGACAGCAGCTTCGCCGATGACGAATACGATACGGTTGGCGGCATGATGATGCACCGGATTGGCCGGTTGCCCACTCGAGACGACGTGCTTGAGATTGATGGACTGGAATTTCGCGTCATGAATGCCGATAACCGTCGAGTGCATCTGTTGCAGGTCACTCGTCGTCATAAGGATGGCTAACCCTAACCCTTCAGTGTTTGTTTGCCATCTCGTTTGCGTGCTGCTGGGTGCGCTGCTAACGCTATCTTTTGCGCCGTTCGAATTATGGTGGCTTGGCCTTTTCAGCCTGGCGGGGCTCAGGCTGCTTACTTCGGGCCAATCGTTGACAGGCAGCTTGACTCGATATTACTGCTTCGCCCTCGGTCTTTTTTCGACAGGCATCAGCTGGATCTTTGTTAGCATCCACGAGTTTGGAGGCACTTCAGAACCTCTAGCTGCGCTAATTGTCACGCTCTTTGTCCTAGCTTGGTCGCTGACGTTTTTGCCTCAAGCATGGTTATTGCATTACCTGGAGAACGCGAGCTGGAGTCGAGCCGGCTGTTGGTTTGCTGTGACTTGGGTACTGGGAGAGGCGCTGCGAGCGACTGTGCTGACCGGGTTCCCATGGCTTCTCGTGGGTACAGCCCATGTCAATACGATCTTCGCGGGTTGGGCGCCTCTCGGTAGCGTGTTCCTGGTCAGTGGCGTCATTGCCCTTTTTGCCGAACTCTTGATCCTCGGGCTGGGTCGGCCCCGCCCTGGGCTCAGTATCGTGCCGCTCACGGGATCAATGGGTTTACTGATGGTGACGGTCTGGGTGTCCGTCATCGAATGGACTGAACCGAGCGGAGTGTTGGCTGTGGCGGCCGTCCAGGGCAATTTGGATCAGCGTACGAAATGGCAGAGCCGCCAATTTGACGCCAATTTTGAAAGACATTGGCAACCTACACTCGGATTGTCCGAGGCCGACTTGGTGGTTTGGCCAGAGGCTTCCTTCACTGACTTTAAGAATAATCGACCCNAATTGCTTCAGTGCNATGGATGCTNNGGTTNGCGAGCGNGGNCAGGGNCTGATNATTGGTNTGCCGGACNGANATGAAANNGGCTATACCAANACCGCGCTTGGTTTGGGTGAGGTNGACGGGTCATATGCNAAACGTCANCTNGTGCCGTTTGGNGAATACGTGCCNCTTGAACNNTGGTTGCGNGGCGNTATCGCTTTTTTCGATCTGCCNATGTCTCGTAANNNGCCGGGCCC
>PBWF01000011.1:1344-9295 GCA_002728935.1 Gammaproteobacteria bacterium
TGCANGCGCCACTCAGCNTCAAAGGACAGCCGCTGTCACTCTCCATTTGCTANGAAATNGCCTACCCGCACTTGGTNCGAAGCGCGGCTANNNAGCCNATGGCGCTAGTGACGATNAGCAACGACACCTGGTTTGGNGACTCGATTGGCCCCGTCCAACACNTGCAAATCGCTCAGATGCGCGCNCTAGAGAATGGCCGCNGNTTGCTTCGTGTGACNAANAACGGTANNACCGCCGCNATTGATNATGCGGGCGAGATNACCGATGTCTTGCCGCGCAACCAGCAGGGCGTGCTTCANACTGAGCTAGTGCTTGTGAGGGGCGATACGCCTTATCACCGCTTTGGCTATGGGNTGCTGGGNGCCATTCTTATATTTGTTTNCNTGCTGAATATCGCGGCGTCCCNGTGGCGNANCCAATANAGATACAAGATTGCTGATTCATCTAAGGCTAGTGCNCGGTAGGCCAGATCACTTGGCAATTGAGGTAGAATTGCCGGCTTGCAGAATAGGACTTTGGCTATGACTGGGCAGGCAGCGACTCTGGCGTATGATCCGCAGGCACTTGAGCGCGATGAGCANGCCAGGTGGCTTGCAACAGCGCGTTATGAAGTAAAAGAAGTCCCAGACCAAGAAAAGTTCTACTGCCTTTCGATGTTCCCGTATCCGAGCGGGCAGCTGCACATGGGTCATGTGCGGACCTACACGCTTGGCGACGTGATAGCTCGTTTCCAGCGACTCAACGGTAAACAGGTCCTGCAGCCCATGGGGTGGGACGCATTCGGGCTGCCCGCTGAAAATGCTGCGATCAAGAACCAAGTCCCGCCTGCGCACTGGACGCGCAACAACATTGCGCACATGAAAGGACAGATGCAGCGCCTCGGACTCGCGTTCGATTGGAGTCGAGAGTTCGCCACTTGCGATGTGGACTATTATCGATGGGAGCAGTGGTTTTTCACCCAGATGTTCGAGCGCGGCTTGGTTTATAAGAAAGCGGCTTGGGTGAATTGGGATCCGGTTGATCAGACGGTACTGGCCAACGAGCAGGTGGTCGATGGCAAAGGCTGGCGATCCGGCGCACAGGTCGAGCGACGAGAACTTGCGCAATGGTTTGTGAAGATCACCGACTACGCTGAAGAGTTGTTGAATGAGCTGGATGGCTTGAATGGTTGGCCTGAAAAAATCAAAACCATGCAGCGAAACTGGATTGGTCGGTCAGAAGGAGTTGAACTGACTTTTCCGATGGCGTCTTTTGGCGGCATCACGGTGTACACCACGCGGCCTGACACCTTAATGGGCGCGACCTACCTTGCTGTCGCGCCGCAACATCCGGTGGCAAAAGCGGCGGCAGACGGCAATCCGGAGATCGCGGAGTTCGTTGAGGCGTGCAACCAAGTCAAAATGGCCGAAGCAGACATGGCCAAGCTAGAGAAACTAGGCATGGATTCTGGTCTCGTGGCCGAACACCCGCTGACGGGTGAGCCGATTCCCGTTTGGATCGCGAATTTCGTGTTAATGGAATACGGCAGTGGCGCTGTGATGTCGGTTCCCGCCCATGACCAGAGGGATTGGGAATTTGCCAAGAAATATGGATTGCCCATCAAGCAAGTTATTGAGGCAACTTCCGTTGACCAAGATCTTGAAAAAGGCGCGCTGACAGATAAACACATCCTGATTAATTCAGGACCGTTTAACGGGCTTGATTTCGCAAGCGGGTTCGACGCCATCACTCGGGCACTCAATGAAAAAGGGCTGGGGGATCGGCAGGTCAATTACCGGTTGCGGGATTGGGGGGTCTCTCGTCAGCGCTACTGGGGCTGTCCCATTCCCATGATTCATTGCGGTGCGTGTGGTGCAGTACCAGTACCGGAGGACGATTTGCCAGTGGAATTGCCCACTGAAGTTGTCTTTGAGGGCGTCGGCTCGCCGCTAAAGAAGATGCAGGACTGGGCAAAGGTGGCCTGCCCGAGCTGCGGCGGCGACGCAGAGCGGGAAACTGACACCTTCGATACCTTTATGGAATCGAGTTGGTACTACGCGCGCTTCATGTCGAGCGATGCGAACGCCATGCTCGATGAAAGGGCCCGCTATTGGGGCCGCGTCGATCACTATGTAGGCGGCGAAGAACATGCCATCTTGCACTTACTGTACGCCCGATTTTTTCACAAGGTGATGCGCGACTTCGATCTTGTGGAAGGCGATGAACCGTTTGAAAAGTTGCTAGCCCTCGGCATGGTGCTAAAAGACGGCAGCAAAATGAGTAAATCCGCCGGCGATGCAGGCGATCCCCAGCACCTGTTAGATCGATTTGGTGCAGACGCGGTCAGGATGGCGATGATGTTTGCGGCGCCTCCCGAACAGAGCTTCGAATGGGCGGAAAACGGGGTCGAGTCGGCTCATAAATGGCTGCGCACCCGGCTCTGGCCAGCGGTGCATGAGGTCGCCTCGATGGGAGGNCGCAAGGCGATTGACGCAAATGCATTAAGCGACGCAGAGCGAGAGTTGAGACGACAAACGCATGAACTGCTTGCTAAAGCGCATGACGATTATGNGCGCCGCCTTGCGTTTAATACAGTCGTTGCGGCATCCATGAGTCTGATGAATGCTGTCAACAAGCACGAGCCTGCATCGGAGCAGGCACCAGGTGTCCTTCATGAGGCGCTCTCTGCCATCGTCATGGTGATGGCACCGATCACGCCGCACGTCTCTGAGTCGCTGTGGCGAACACTGCATGAGTCAGAACTTGCCGATGCCCATTGGATGACCGCGGACGAATCGGCAATGGTGCGATCTACTGTTCCTCTGGTGATTCAGATCAACGGCAAATTGAGAGCCAATATNGACGTGGCTGCAGATATTTCTGAGGAAGATGCGACCCAAGCGGCAAGGGAACATCCNAATTGTCAGAAGTATTTTGAGGGGAAAACCGTTCGCAAGGTCATTTTTGTTCCCGGAAAACTGATTAATTTCGTTGTGAATTGATGGCTGTCTCCCGCTCTGTACTCGTCCTGTTGATCGGAACGCTCCTCTCAGGGTGCGGGTACCAGCTTCGTGTGGCGGACGNAGGCGCCGAACTATCTAGCGTTAGGGTTGAGGCAGTCAGTGAACCCAGGTTGCGAGTCGCACAGCGCCTTCTCGCAGATCGCTTATCCAGCAGTGAATTACAGATCCCAAAGTACCGCTTATCGTTGCTCAATGAGGTGTACCAGAAATGGCCAATTGCGGCTTCGCCATTAGATGCGGTGATTAACTATCGAGTGACATTAGCGTGGTCGCTCGAACTCTANGANGNNGGCGGTCAACTATTGGGCCCGCTAACCGTCAANACATCGGATCGGTTTGTTGAGCAGCGCAGCAATTTGCTCGCNGCAGGTGAAGCNGAGNAACGCCNNTTAAATCAATTACGNGACGCGTTAGCGGACAAACTTTTGCGGCAGATTGGGTTCNAGATCGCTAATATGGAACCAACTGCTNCAGCCCNAATGGAATAGCNTAGTGAAAGTGTANCCCGACAAGCTCGACGGACATCTGGCAGGGTCGATGGNACGCATGTACTGGGTTTCNGGGGACGAGCCCTTGCTNGTACAGGAAGCNTCNGANGCGATNAGAACAGCCGCCAGGCGTGCCGGNGCCGANGAGCGGGTGGTNTACCACGTNGAACGAGGCTTTGACTGGCAAGAGGTCCTTGGCGAGTCGGATGCNTTGTCGCTTTTTGCNAGCAGAAAATTGCTCGAGCTTCGCCTGGCGTCAGCAAAGCCTGGCGACAAAGGGTCTAAAGCACTTCAATCGTTGGCGCAGAGCACCGACGACAACATCATCCTAATTACTTCTCCGCGTCTTGATGCTGCGAGCCAGAAAACCAAATGGTTTAAAACCGTCGAAGCGCAAGGGATCAGCGTTCAGGTGTGGCCGCTAGCGCCAAAAGAATTGCCCGGTTGGATTCATAAAAGGATGGCGGGTCGTGGACTCAAAGCAGACCGAGCCACGATTAATGCGCTCGCGCGGAAAATTGAAGGGAATTTGCTTGCCGCTGTCCAAGAGATCGATCGCTTAGCGCTTCAGGCGCTTGACGGCGTAATCACCGAAGACATGATTGAGGCGGCGGTGACAGACCAGGCTCGATTTGATGTCTACCAGTGGCTTGATGCTGCATTAGCAGGACAAACTTCCCGAAGTCTACGAATGCTGCGTGCGCTGGAGGCTGAGGGAATTGATGCCGTTGTCATCGCTTCAGCCTTGACGCGTGAAGTTCGCCAGCTGGCACAAATGAGCACTGAAGCGAATGGTTCAAGTGTTGATGAAGTGATTCGGCGGTTTCGTATTTGGCCCAAGCGTCAACCGCTCATAGCAAAAGCGCTGAAGCGCTCACCGTCCTCGCACTACGTGTCGTTACTGCCGCTGCTCTCCGAATTAGATCGCCAGACCAAAGGCCAGGCTGAGGGTAACCCTTGGCAACGCTTAAGCGATCTCAATCTGAAGTTAGCTAGCGCCAGCTGAGTACGCATTCGGTTGATGTCCGCGCCTTGCGCGATAAATGTTGATCTGCTTGACACTCATTTCATTGCCGACACAAGCCCTGTGGGACTCATGGTAATTTGGTAGCGGAATGGTATTCTTATCGGCCCCCTGGGGTGCGTGAAAACCCTGGGGAATATGGTCCAGGCAGCGACAAAGGTGGCTAGGTAGATCAGATTGGAGCAGTGAAAGGATTGGTGGGCCAACGGTGCGAGAGAGATGTCTTCGGCACCAAACCCAGCGCTAATGGTGGAGTACATGACGGCTACCCCGTCGCTGATCGCTCATGGGATTTGCAACATAAAGGTTTTGAAACGATCGCTAGAAATACTAAACCGAATGGGTAGCGAGCGGCGCAAGAGCCGACCACTGCCAATACAGGCCTGATGAATGCTCGTAGCAGAGACTAATCAAGCGAATAGATCTTCAGTAGTAAGGACGATGCATGGCAAAGCAAAAAGATGCGCTAGGTGGGGATGGAATTCCCGATACTACGGTTAGTGCAAAAGAAGTCTTCGGGCTTGATATCGATATGGAGATCCCGGCTTTTTCGAAGCCGTCAGAGCATGTACCTACTATTGATCCCGCTTATCGATTCAATCCAGAGACAACCCTCGCGATATTGGCGGGTTTTGCGCACAACCGGCGTTGTATGGTTCAGGGGTATCACGGTACGGGAAAATCNACNCANATCGAGCAGGTNGCTGCTAGNNTGAATTGGCCGTGCATCCGGATCAATTTNGATTCNCATGTGAGCCGGATGGACCTGGTTGGCAAAGANGCNATNGTTTTGAAAGACGGCCAACAAATCACCGAATTCAAGGAAGGACTGTTGCCCTGGGCGCTGCAGCGCGCNTGNGCGATCGTCTTTGATGAATATGACGCGGGNCGCCCNGATGTGATGTTTGTCATTCAGCGGGTGCTGGAGGTCGAGGGGAAGCTNACCCTCTTAGACCAAAGCAGGGTGATTAGTCCGCATCAAAGTTTCCGGATGTTCGCGACAACTAACACCATCGGTCTCGGCGATCCAACGGGTCTTTATCACGGAACCCAGCAGATCAACCAGGGTCAGATGGATCGCTGGAATATCGTTACCACTCTCAACTATCTACCCCATGAGAGCGAGGTCAATATCGTCTCGGCGAAGCACCCAGGCATGGACCAAGCGACGCTGTCTCATATGGTGTCGGTTGCAGCACTCACACGGCAAGGGTTTATCAACGGTGACATTAGCATCGTCATGTCGCCCAGAACCGTCATTATGTGGGCCGAAAATGCCATGCTGTTCAATGATCTGGGGTTCGCGTTCAGGTTGACGTTTTTGAACAAGTGCGATGAAACCGAGCGACCGATCATTGCCGAGTACTATCAGCGGTGCATGGGTGCGGAGTTGCCTGAATCGAGCGCTGGTATCGTTCTCAATGAGGGCGCTTAGCGCGCCGGAATAGCACTCGATGGACGATACGACCGAGGTATTTCGCCAGGCTGTCACCTCAACCATGCGGGCAATTTCAGGCAATGATGAGTTGTCTGTGACGTTTGGTCGAGGCAAGCCTTATATGCAAGGCAGCAAAGCGCGTCTGCCAGCGCCTGAAGCTGGGCTTGGTGAAGAAGGGTTGGCAGTGCTTCGCGGTACTGCGGATCGATTCGCGCTAAAAGAGCGTTACCACGATGCGGGCTTACATCTTGAGAAACGTCCAGACAGTGGCGTTGCCCAAGAGATCTTTGATGCAGTGGAAGAAGCGCGTCTTGCCGTCATTGGCTCCCACTTGATGCGAGGCGTGCAGGACAACCTGTCAGCAGAATTGGACTCAAGCCTTGAAACGCTGACTGCCACCACCATGGCAGAGCTGGATGATTTTTCGCTGGGTGCAGCGGTAGGGCTAATGATCAGAGAGCGACTCATTGGCGCAGAGCTGCCGCCGGCGGCCGACCGAATTTTGTCGCCTTGGAGGAAATACCTCGGCGAGAAAATTGATGTCGACATTGAGGACTATATCGATCAGCGTTTTGATCAGTCGGTGTACAGCGACCTTGCGATTGAATTGATGAGTCAACTTGATCTGCTCGATGACTATGGTGAAGAGGACCAGCAAGGCGCTTCGGACGATTTAGAAGAGCAAGATCAAGAAATCGAAACCGAAGCCAGTGACGAGGGCGCCGAGGAAGATTCGGGCAGTGAAGGCGATCTTTCTGATGCCATTGAGGGTGAGGTACCTGTCGACATGGATGCGGCAGATCTCATCGACGCTGACGGTACAGAAGATGAATCTGGTGCTCCTCCGGATCAACAAGTTGAGCAGAACTGGTCTAGACCTAAAGTATTTGAATACAAAAGCTATACCAGTGAATTTGATGAGATCGTGTTCGCCGATGAGTTATGTGAGGGCGAGGAGCTCGATCGGTTACGCGGCGTGCTCGACCAGCATCTACAAAATTCGCAAATCATTATCAGCAAGCTTGCCAACCGGCTACAAAGAAAATTACTGGCTCAGCAAAATCGTAGTTGGGACTTTGATTTAGAAGAAGGGGTGCTAGATACGTCTCGCTTACCCAGCATCATTATTGATCCATTTTCCCCGCTGGCCTTCAAGCAAGAGAAAGACACAAAGTTTAGAGACACCGTAGTCTCGATCTTGATCGATAGCTCTGGGTCTATGCGTGGCCGGTCGATTTGTATTGCAGCCATGTGCGCAGACATATTGGGCAGGACGTTGGAGCGTTGCTCGGTAAAAGTTGAAATTCTCGGCTTCACGACCAAAGCGTGGAGGGGCGGGCAATCCAGAGAGCTATGGTTGCAGCAGGGTAAGCCTGCACAGCCTGGGCGACTAAATGATATCAGGCACATAGTCTATAAGGCAGCAGACATGCCATGGCGCCGTGCTCGGCGTAACCTAGGCTTGATGATGCGCGAAGAATTGCTGAAAGAGAATATCGATGGCGAAGCACTGCTTTGGTCTCACGGGAGAATTCAAGGCCGCCCTGAAGACCGCAAGATCTTAATGGTGATCTCTGACGGTTTGCCCGTTGATAACAGCACGCTGTTGGTTAATCCGAGCAACTATCTCGAGCAGCATTTGAAATATGCTATTGACCAGATCGAAAACTATTCTGACGTAGAGCTAGTCGCTATCGGCATTGGCCATGATGTGACGCATCATTACCAGCACGCCGTTACCATTACCGACGCTGAGCAGTTGGGAGATGCGATGACCGAGCGACTTGTCGATTTGTTTGATGAAAAGACTGCTTCAGGACCTAGGCGGGCTAGCTGACCATGTCACGCCCAAAATTGGTCAAAGCGATCGATCGCTATCTCCAGCGTTACCCCGAAGAGCAAGCATTAGGGCAGGAATTCAAACAATTTGTACTGGCCCATGAAGACTGTTTTTCGAGGAGCCTGCAAATAGGGCATGTCACTGGTTCGGCATGGATTA
>PBWF01000012.1 GCA_002728935.1 Gammaproteobacteria bacterium
GAAGGCAAGCCGGGATGGTTTGCTCGATTGCGGCAGGGCCTTGCGAAAACGCGCGACGGACTATCCTCTCGACTTGATCAGATGTTTGCAGTGGGAAAGGCCATCGACCAAACCCTGCTGGATGAGATAGAGACCCTGTTGATTACTTCTGATTTTGGTATGTCTGTCACGGAAGAAGTGGTTCAGGCGCTGACGAAGGCGATGTCTAGAAAGTCGTTGAAAGACGCCGAGGCTGTCCGAGAGGCGCTCAAGACAACCCTGGTACAAATGATCGAGCCCAGTGCACTCCCTTTGCCACAAACCGACGCAGAACCGCTGGTGGTGTTGATGGTTGGGGTCAATGGCGCGGGCAAAACCACCACTGCTGGCAAGCTAGCGCATCGATTCAAGTCAGAGGGGCGTCAAGTCATGCTGGCGGCTGGAGACACGTATCGAGCTGCAGCAGTTGAGCAGCTGAAGACCTGGGGCGAGCGCAACGGCGTTGACGTCGTCGCCCAGCAGACAGGAGCTGATAGTGCCTCTGTGATATTCGATGCTTTGAGCAGTGCGAAGGCGAAGGGCGCTGATGTTCTGATTGCCGATACGGCAGGGCGTCTGCAGAACAAAGCCAACCTGATGCAAGAGTTAGAAAAGATTGTTCGAGTGATGAATCGTATCGATGAATCTGCCCCACACTCGGTCTTATTAGTCATCGACGGTGGAACGGGTCAGAACGCACTTATGCAAGCGCGGGAGTTTAAAAATAGCGTGCCCGTATCCGGGCTGGTCGTAACCAAGCTCGACGGTACAGCCAAAGGCGGCGTGATGTTCGCACTCGCCAGAGAGCTCGGCTTACCGATTCACTATATCGGGGTAGGGGAGCAGCTTGACGACCTGCGGCCCTTTGATGCGAAGGCC
This sequence comes from Gammaproteobacteria bacterium, assembly GCA_002728935.1. The sequence goes on from PBWF01000012.1 coordinate 898, forward strand.
TACGTCGAGGCGATTTTTGACGCTGCCTAAGGCATTGGGGATGACAAATGCTTCAATTTGAACATGTCACTAAACGATACGAAACGGGTCATGAAGCGTTGGCCGACGTTAATTTCACGCTGGACGCTGGAGAATTCGCCTTTCTGACAGGCCCCTCCGGCGCGGGCAAAAGCACGTTGCTAAAACTCATCATGGCGATAGAGCTTGCAACCCGTGGCAAAGTTGTCGTGAATGGCCAATCGCTCGAAAAGATCGCTCGCCGAAAAATTCCGGTACTACGTAGGCAAATTGGATTTGTTTTTCAAAACCATCATCTGCTCTTCGATCGTTCCGTTTTTGAAAATGTTGCGCTGCCGCTTTATATCCAGGGTACAGAGCCCCGCGAAGTTGCTAGAAAAGTCAGCGCTGCACTCTCTAAAGTTGGATTGCACGACAAAGCCAAGCACATGCCCATTGGGTTGTCAGGGGGTGAGCAGCAACGCGTCGGTATCGCTCGCGCCGTGGTGACTCGGCCACCGGTCTTGCTGGCTGATGAGCCAACGGGAAACCTTGATCCCGCACTGAGCGAAGAGATCATGGGGGTATTTAAATTGTTCCAGCAGGTTGGAGTCACGGTACTCATTGCAACCCATGATGTTGCTTTCGTCGAACGCTCGCCCCATCGACGTCTGCATCTGGTTGACGGCCGTTTCGAAGAGGGTTCGACATCGTGAACGGGAATGAGGGGCGCTCTGTTGCGAGGACTTTAAATGACTAGGCTTCGCGAGTGGGCGCGCCGCCATCAGCATGACGCTCGCGGCGCGGCGCGAACTATTTTGGATCAAAAATGGAGCAGTCTGAGCACCTGGGGCGCCATGGGCATTGCGCTTGGGTTGCCCATTTTTCTATTTAGTTTTTTGAGTCAGTTAGCGGACTACGAGGGTCAATGGCAAGGCCAGGCTAAAGTCAGCGTTTACTTGATTGAGGCTGCTACCGCGGAGCAAGCCAATCAGCTCGTGAAGGATACGGCCAACATCCCTGGCGTTATGGCGGTCAATTTGATCGCGAGAGAGGAAGCGCTGCAAGAGTTTGCAGAAAAAACGGGCATGGTTGACCTGCTTAACGCGTTTGACGATAACCCGCTACCCATGATCATTGAAATTACGCCAAATCGCGGGGACGGTATGGCCGTTGAATCGGTGAGACAACGACTTAGCGGGCACCCACTGGTTGAGGATGTGATTTTCGATGAGGCCTGGATGCGGCGCCTTGAGGCGATGGTGGAAACAGCGACTCGGTTGATTGCGACTCTGGGTATCGTGATGTGTATCGGCGTGGTTCTGATTATTTCCAGCATTTTAAGGCTGGCCATTGAGAGCCGCCGGGTGGAGATCGAGGTTCAAAAACTGATCGGCGCTACCAATGCATTTGTTAGACGTCCGTTTCTGTATTTTGGGCTGCTTCATGGAGCAGGAGGCGCTTTGGTCGCTGCCGTTTTAGTCCAAGCGGCGCTCGCGTATTTGGCAGCACCCATCGAAGTCTTGGCGCAGTCCTACCGTAGCGGCTTCGCCTTGCAAGGCATGCCGCTGACACAGTTGGTGAATTTGACACTATTTGGAGGCGTTTTGGGCCTAATGAGCGCCTGGGTCGCAACGGGTCGGCACTTAAAGAACGTCGAACCAAACTAATCGCTACTTACGCGGTCAAAGCGTAGAGCAACCTCCTTGCGGCTAAGCCCGCGCGATGATCATGCCATTTGGTGCTTATCTTTCAGAGGTGTTAGAATCGCCGGCCCCGCGTAGGGTCGGGCCTTTGTGGCAGGGTTTTTAATTAACTGACCGTTTGTCGATGAATCAGAGGATAGATCAAAGGACCCACTTAAAGTGAAACGGTAAAAAGCGGAAATAGACAGCGGAAATAGAAAGTAGAAATACAAAGCTGCTAGTGAGCCGATGAAACAGAGCGCTTAAGAGATCTCGCAAGCGAAATTCGCCGTACCAGTGGCCAAACAACAGCATAACAAGAAGACTGAGCAAAAAGATTCAACAATAAGGTGATTCAGTCACTAGCAGCTTCGGTAGAACGTTAATGGTGTAAGCGGTTGATTCGTTAAACGGTTGAGTCCGTGAGAGCCGAAACAGCAGATAATGGATCCATTACTAATCAAACCAGACTAATAACAGCCAAGAGCAGAACAAAACGCAGACTATGAGCACGCTACCCGCCACAATCGATCTCGCTGCGCCAGGATTAAATCTTGAGGCCTACGTGAAGGCCGTCAACGGAATCGCCGTGTTGACCGCTGACGAGGAACGAGGGTTGGCTGAGAACTTGCACGAGCATGGAGATGTTGAAGCGGCCCGCCAGCTGGTGCTGGCTAACCTCCGATTCGTGATTTACATCGCGCGTTCTTATTCTGGTTATGGATTGTCTGAAGCCGATCTTATCCAAGAAGGCAACATCGGGTTGATGAAGGCCGTTAAACGCTTCAACCCGGAATTCAACGTTCGATTGGTGTCATTTGCTGTTCACTGGATTAAGGCTGAGATACACGAATTCATTTTGCGTAACTGGCGCATCGTGCGAGTAGCAACGACCAAGGCGCAAAAAAAGCTGTTTTTTAACCTTCGTAGTAAGAAGAAGGCGCTTGGGTGGCTTGGCCACAAAGAAGCCGCGCAGATTGCTGCTGACTTGGGGGTCAAACCGGAGACGGTGGTTCAGATGGAAGGTCGCCTTGCTGCAGCGGATGCCAGCTTTGATCTATCGCACGACGATGACGATGATGCGCTCGTTCCTTCGCCCGCCCAATATCTCACGTCCGAATCGGCCGATCCTGCAGACATTGTGGCTGAAGAAAATGCCTCCGTGGATGAGCTGACCCGTCTAAAGCAGGCGTTGAAGCATCTTGATCCGAGGGCCGAGGCTATTGTCACCCGCAGGTGGTTAAACGAAACCAAAGCAACGTTGCATGAGCTCGCTGATGAATACGGCATATCAGCCGAGCGAGTGCGGCAGCTAGAGCAGGCTGCCATGAAAAAGCTGCGATCCGCTATGGGTCAGCTCTCGTCATGAACGGTTCGCTCCTGCTCGCGCTGGGAGCAGTGAGTGGCGCCATCTCGGTGATGCTAGGTGCCTTCGGAGCACATGCGCTAAAGGCCAGGTTGTCAGCAGACGCCTTGTCGGCTTTTCAAACAGCTGTTCAGTACCAGATGATGCACAGTCTTGCGCTCATTGCTGTAGGCCTTTGGCTCTTGCGTCACCCAGAGGACATGCTTTCACGATATGCTGCGTTGGCCTTCTGTTTTGGTATCCTTTTTTTCTCTGGCAGTCTTTATGGACTAACGTTAGGCGGTCCAAGATGGCTAGGCCCTGTTACTCCCATTGGCGGAACGCTGTTTATTGCAGGCTGGCTACTTTTTGCTGCCGCTGCGATCAAGACCCCGATTCCTTGATAGCGACTGGTTGCTGATGGCCGGCCTGGAACGCACAGATCAACCGATTAGAAGCTTCGTATTGAGGCAGGGCAGACTTTCACCCGGTCAGCGCCGAGCGCTAGAAGAAGACTTGCAGCGATACGAATTTTGCGCTGAACACGAGAACGATCCTCAATCTGCGTTTCCGTCCCCCCAGCCGCTCACCGTAGAAATCGGGTTTGGTAACGGAGAGTCGCTGCTTGAGATGGCGGCAGACAACCCCAATCAAAATTTTCTGGGGTTTGAAGTTCATGGGCCTGGCGTTGGTCACCTGGTGATAGGTATAAAAGCACGGGGTCTATCGAACCTTCGAGTCTCTCAGGTGGATGCCATTCCTGTGATCTCNAGATTTCCTGCTGAAAGCCTGGCCAAATTGCAGACGTTTTTCCCTGATCCTTGGCACAAAAAAAAGCACCATAAGCGACGAATATTAAAGCCTGCATTTCTGGAACTNGCGCATCGANTNCTNNNNCCTGANGGNNTTGTCCACGTTGCTACAGANTGGGCGCCGTANGCAGAGGAAATCGGGATACTATTTTCGAGCGATGCTCGCTATGTCGGGGTCGATGCGCCATCGAGGCCCCCTACGAAATACGAGCGCCGAGGCGAGCGATTGGGCCACGCCATTCAGGATTTGGCGATTAAAAAAGCGGGTTAGTATTCGGTGAGTTGTGCGAGCAAACTATCGAGATGGTCGTAGCCAAATTCCGTGAGTAGAACGTGCTCATTCCGCAGGGTCAGTAGCGTGAGCTGCTCGCAGCGCTCGAGCGCGGGACGCAGTTGGCTCGCAGACTGCCTGGTCTTCTTCTCGAAGTGCGCAAGCGTAAACCCTCGACGCAGCCTGAGTGCACTGAGCAAATACTCGGTAACGAGGTCATGCCCTGAGACTGTGCGTATCTGGCGGTTGGGCGCTGTAAGGTAATCCCCCGGTGCGCGAGTCTTTTGTGTTCGCTGAATGAATTCGTGATCACTCACTTTCCCGTGTGCGCCTGCACCAATCCCGAGATAGTCATCAAACTGCCAATAGTGCAGGTTATGGCGACACTCGCGACCGGGCTTGGCAAAGGCGGAGACCTCATACCGGTCGAAACCTGACTGTTCGAGTAAGACTCTGCCGGCACTTGAAATGTCTGCGAGCGCATCATGGCTGGGTTGATGCGGGGGGCGATTGAAAAACACCGTATTGGGTTCGATGGTTAATTGGTACCAAGAGAGCTGCTCGGGTGAAAAATCGAGCGCTTGATCTAAATCAGCAAGCGCCATCGGAAGGGTTTGATGAGGCAAACCGAACATGAGATCGATATTTATGTTTGAAAACCCCGCAGCCCTCGCGGCGTCGATTGCCCGCTTTGCTTCGGCACTGTCGTGAAGCCGTCCAAGATGCGTGAGGNTGCGGTCGTCAAAACTTTGGACGCCGAGNCTGAGGCGATTGACGCCCGCCTGACGATAGCCGCGAAGTCTGCTTTGGTCTGCACTATTCGGGTTGGCTTCAAGCGTGATCTCAGCGTCTGCCTCAATGGGGGCTACAGCATTGATGGCTTTGAACAAACGATCCAGGGAGCGGGCTGGGAGCAGGGAGGGGGTGCCCCCTCCGATAAAGATAGAGTGAATTCTGCGACTTAACCCGAAATCTTCCAAGTCAGCATGAAGGTCTGTGATCAGTTGGTTGACATAGGTCTCGGCAAGATCGGGATCGAGCTCCCNATCTGCTGAGAGGGCGTGCGAGTTAAAGTCGCAGTAGGGACATTTTTTGACACACCACGGGATGTGAACGTAGAGGCTAAGGCTAGTGGCCACGCTAAGGTGCCTCTATCGCTCGCCATTGATCGATGAGTGAAGCGATAGCTAGTCCTCGATGGCTCCTTCGGTTCTTTTCAATATCACTCAGTTCAGCGGCATGGAGCCCAGAGTGCTCATCGATAAAGATCGGGTCATAACCAAACCCTTGCTCTCCTTTGGCCGCATGAGCAATCCTGCCTTGCCACCTTCCTTGGCCAACGAGTGGATCGGGATCACTGGCCGATCGAACGAATACGATTGTCGCGTGAAAGTAGGCAGCGCGGTTTTGCATTCCATTCATCGCGGCGAGCAGTTTCTCTCGATTGTCCGCATCGCTCGCACCGGTCCCTGCATATCTCGCCGAATAGATGCCTGGCGCGCCGTCTAGTGCTGGGACAACGATACCCGAGTCGTCTGCAAGCGTTGGCAGACCGGTTGCCTCGGCGGTGTGCCGGGCTTTGATGAGCGCATTTTCGATGAAGGTCAATCCGTCCTCGTCTGGCGAGGGAACGCCATGCTCGCTGGACGAGACGAGCTGGAACACGCCATCCAGTAACTGCTCGAACTCTCTGAATTTGTGGGCGTTGCCTGTGGCAATGACAACGCGCGAGATATCAGTAGAAGCGCCGTTCAAATTGGAGTTCATAGGGTTCACTCATGGAGTCAGAATCGATGGTCAGGTCGAAGCGAAGCCAGTCTTTTTCATCCACGATCACCTCGCCTAAGTAATAGAGCGCATTCTGTTCGAAGATGGGCACAAAACGAATGGTTCGCGCTTGACCGAGGATGTTGGTCACATCACCAGAAATATCGGCTTCAATCGGTTGGTCGCCCTGTTTGATCGAGATGTTGATCATCATTAAATCTTCAGCCCGAGTCAGGTCATGTGCAGCTGCGACGCCTGGAGGAATCAGGCGCGAGGGGAAAGCGCTGTAGTAGATGTGGACATCATCCAGAATGATTTCGCCGCTCTTAGCGGGCAGCGTAGCGCAAAGCCCGATGGCAGCCATGAGACACCAAAGCTGCAGTCGAGAGCCTCCGGGCCTTGGGAGTGCCATTAGAGACCCATGATGAGGTTTGAAGGTAACCCGCTCGCGCGTGCTAAGGGCACGATCAGGAGGAAGTTTTGCAGTAGGTTGAGACCAATGAACACCAAAATGATGGAGAAATCCAAGCCGCCCAGCGGAGGAATAATTCGCCTCGCTGGTTCGCAAATGGGTTCGGCAAGATCTCGGATCAGTTCGGCTGCTGGCTGATTAGAAAAGGGCGCGATCCAACTCAAAATAACGAAACCGAGCAGCACAAAGAAATAGATATTGAGCAGTGTGTTGGCGAGTGCGACTGCGCTCCAGATTAAATAAACGGGTGACAACGCGCCATAGCTTGCTAGTCCCATGATGATGCTAATGCCAATGGTTTGGATCAGTAAGGCAGTCATCAGGGTTGGCCCATCAAACCGCTTTGACGATGGAATGATCGCCGCAAACGGTTTGGTTAGGAGGCTGGTTGCTTTGAGGATCCCCTGACAAATGGGATTGTAGTAGTTGGCTCGACTTGCTTGCATGAGAAAACGAACCAGGAGGAGNTAAGTCACCAAGCCAACCAGGGTTCGGATAATGTAAATGCTGCTGTCTGCNANGGTATCAATCATGANGCGTTCCTCTGCGATNTTACGGCGCTGATAGCTCGATAGACCGATCGCGNGCTGCTCGAAGCGCGCGATCAACCAANCCCTCAAACCCACCCAATCTCAGCTGTTCACANGCAGCGTGTGTTGTGCCNTTGGGGGACGTGACCTGGGCNCGNAGCGCAGCTGGATNAGCGCTTTGCTGGTTCGCCATTGCTGCTGCCCCAAGTGCGGTTTGGGTCACCANCTCCNGGGCTGCCTCNGCGGNCAAGCCTAACNACTGGGCGCTGTCGATCATCGCTTCCATCAAATAAAANAANTAAGCGGGNCCACTGCCNGACACTGCGGTGACAGCGTCAAGGTCATGNTCATCTNCNAACCACCNNGTGACNCCCACCGTAGANAGNAGTTCATCGGCAAGCGCTCTGTCNGCCTCAGATACGGNNGGNGCGGCGTAAAGACCAAGCATCCCCTGTCCTACGAGCGCTGGAGTATTNGGCATGCTTCTAATCACATTGTNCNANCNGCACCAGGTGNTNAGTTGCCCGGCNGTAATCCCAGCAGCNACNCTGATGATTAGCTTGNNGGNAAGTTGCCCGCTGAGCGCACTNACGACCGTTTCCATGAGCTGCGGCTTGACGCACAGCAGTACGACGTCAGCNCCTGCGACAGCGGCTGGGTTGTCCTGGGTCCAGGTCGCTCCTAGAGCCTTGCACTGCGAACCCTGCTCTTCGCTTGGATCAGCAACGACGATGGCCCGGGGATCCTCGAAGGTCGGGACAAGTCCGCTCAAGATGGCTTGAGCGATGTTGCCACCTCCGATAAAAGCCAATCGTTTGTCCATAGTGACTAATCCTTGTGTTTACTTGCGCAGGGTTCCGGTTAGTTATTAGCGATTGTTCCGGCTCGCGGCCCAAAAATCGCGGTGCCCACGCGAACCCAGGTGGAGCCGGAAGCAATGGCAACCTCGAGGTCCTGACTCATACCGAAGCTACATTCTCCAAGCACCTGCCCAAAGCGTTGTGCGAGCTTATTCTGCTGGCCAGTGAGCTTCCGATAATAGGTGCCGAGTTCCTCTGGTGTCAGCCCCGCTGGCGGAATAGCCATGAGTCCTAGCAAGTTGAGGCGAGGGCTATCGAGGGCAGCGGCGGCTAATTCCTCGATTTCGCGCTGGTTTGCGCCAGATTTACTCGCCTCATGGGCCACATTCATTTGCAGAAAAATATTGAGTGGGCCTTGCTCCTCTTCACGTTGCGCATTCAGGCGCTGGATCACTTTGAGGCTCGACACGCTGTGAACATAATCAAAGTGTTTGGCAATGTCTCGCGTTTTGTTGGATTGAATGGTGCCAATAAAGTGCCAGGTGGCCTCCGGAAAGTGAGGAATTTTGCTGAGCGCATCCTGCAGGTAGTTTTCACCAAAGTGCCGGTGACCAGCTTCGATTGCCGCGCGCACGGCTGAGGCGGGTTGTGTCTTACTTACGGCGAGCAGCTGTACGGACCCAAGCTTGCGATGGGCAGTGCTTTCCGCCTTATTGATTCGGTCGAGTACCAGAGACAAGTTGTGGCTGATGTTCATGAATGGGCGAGTGTGTCTTGGATTGTTCATTGTCGCATACTCGGTACCCATCATCCGTTGCGGCAATCTCTCAAATTGATGGGTAAACAGAGTGGGTTGAGCTCCGCTAGGACAGATGCTCCAGCTGAGATAGCAGGGGTAGTTAAGGTAAGCGCGCTGGATGACAGTTCAACAAGGAGATAACTATTCTGCATGGTCTCCTAGCCAGCTCTCAAGGATGAGAGCCGCCGCAACATCATCGATACGCTCGCTGCCTGTTAGCGCCTTGGCGGCAATGCTTGATAAGCGTTCGTCAATCAAGTGCGCGGTTCGGCCGAACCGACCTTCAAGACGGCGCGCGAATTTGCTGGATAACTGGGCGAGTGTCCCGACCGATTCATCCATGTTGAGTGGTAATCCAACGACAAAGCAATCGGGATCCCAATCTCTAAATAGCTGTTCAACCTGAGTCCAATCGGGCTGGCCTTGCTGCGCTTTTAAGACTGTAAGCGGCGTTGCAGTCTTGGTGAGCGTTTGCCCGGTTGCAACGCCGATGCGTGCAAGCCCAAAGTCAAAACCCAATACGATGTCGCTCATTGGGGCTGGCCCTGCATTGGCGGTAGAGGCGTGTCTTGAAGCCCAAGTGAGGCAAGCGCGGCTCGATACCGGTCCTCAACAGGACAATCAAAAATCATCGCGCTGTTAGCCGGCATGGCAAGCCATACGTCTTGTTTCAGTTCGTCCTCGAGTTGACCAGGGCTCCACCCCGCATATCCAAGCATGGCAATTGCAGGGGCCTCTTTTGGCGCTGCCGCTGAAACATCGCAAATAGGGACGGTAGCGCTTGATGGTTCGGTGACGCCGATATTCGCCTCGGAGGGGTGAAGGAAAAACAGCTGGTCCAGGCCAACAGGTCCACCGATCTGAACGGCGGGCAGATCTCCTCGGGGCACTGCTTCACCCATTAGGTCGCCCAGCGAGAAATCGCTCGGCTTGTTAATGATGAAACCAAAGCTACCCTCGTCATCGTGACTAACAAGGTAAATCACGGACCGAGCAAAGAATTCTCCTTCTAGTTGCGGGTGCGCGATCAAGAGGGAGGTTGAAAGAGTAAGCTCGATGGTCATGTTACGACCCAAACCGTAAGCCGCCGCCTTGTCGTCTAAATTCCCAGACGCGGACGATTTCCAATAAATCAGCTTCCTTGCTTAGTGCGGTCGGGAAGGGTGCAAACGGTAAAGCGAGGTCAATAATATTCAGCGCCGCTTGATCCAGTACGGGGTGGCCCGATGAGCTTAAGATTCGGGCTTCTTTTAACTGACCGTTTGGGTAAATCGAGACAAGCACGCGGAGCCGCCCATAGATGCCTTCTGCCTTTGCCTTTGCGGGGTAATTTAAATTACCAACCGCCTCGATCTTTCGCTTCCATGATTCCAGATAGAAAGCCTCGGGGCTTGCCTTTGCCTCGACGCTAGAGATTCGCTTCACACGGTCAGACTGTCCGACGGTATTTAGCGCCCGCCAACCCGGCTGAATATAGGTGCTGAGATCAAGGGCCAGGACCAGCGGCTTGTCGGGGCCAGCATCATCGCGCGCTCGCTTGGCGATCGGGGAGACGGGCATGGCCTTTTGCTCGCTTGGAGTCGGTGGAGAGGGCATCGCCTCCTCTTGCTGCAGCGGAGCCTCATCGCCCTCGCCAGTGGTGTTTACGTTGGATAGGACTTGTACGTCGTCCGGCTTTGGTCGCGAAGACTTGAGGGATAGAACGATGTCCGGGGCAGCTATTCGGGCTTGGTCAATTGGCGGCTCAAATCGAACGGCGAAAAAGAACGCGACATGGATAATCAGTGCAAGGGCGAGAGAAAAGGCTAGGCGGTCTCTCGCGGCACTCTCGCTGTACTGCTCGATGCGCTCAGCCAATTTCAGCAGCCACAAAGTCGATGTAATCCCCGGCAATGTCGAGATCGAACTGCTCGTTTAATTCCCGAATACAGGTTGGACAAGTGACGTTGATTTCCGTTAGGTACTCGCCGATCACGTCGAGGCCGACAAAGTTGAGGCCTTTCTCGACCAGGACGGGTCCGATTCGTTCGCAAATGAAGCGGTCCCGCGCTTTGAGTTCGCGCCCAATGCCCGAACCACCGGCTGCAAGGTTCCCCCGTGTTTCCCCGGCGGAGGGGATGCGGGCGAGGCCGTAGGGCACTGGTTGTCCGTTGATCATCAAGATTCGAGTGTCGCCCTCTCGAATTTCTGGGATATAGCGTTGCGCCATGATGATTTGACGACCGCCCTCGGTTAGGGTTTCGATGATCACGTTGCGGTTGGTGTCGTCTTCTTTTAGCCGAAAGATTGACTGCCCGCCCATGCCGTCTAGAGGCTTAAGTATGATGTCCTCATGCTCAAGGTGAAATGCTTTGATGGTGTCCGGATTTCTCGAGACGATGAGTGGCGGCGTGCATTCAGGAAACTGCAATGCAAAGAGCTTCTCATTACAGTCTCTAATCGAGCTGGGATCGTTAGCCACGTACACCCCGCTCCGCTGAGCAAATTCCAGCAAATACGTCGCGTAGACATAGTCCATATTGAATGGAGGGTCGACCCGCATGAGGATAACGTCAAACTCCTGAGCGAAGCCCGTCTCGTGGCTTAGCACCTGAAACCAGTCTTTGGGGTCGTGTCGCACAGTTACCATGCGATAATCGATGGCAAGGCGGCTGTTTTGCATCGAGAGACCGCCTAATTGGATTTCAGAGACTTTCCAGCCTCGGTCCTGTGCCGCTTGCATCATCGCCAGCGTGCTATCTTTTTTTGGCGAAATGGACTCTAGTGGGTCCATGACTACGCCGATGTGCTTGCTCACTATCTTTCCTTACTGGCCGTCTTCGCGTCAGCGTTTGAATAGCTTGAAGTCAATTAATCGAGTCTGTTGCGCGCTTCCTGTTCTAGCGAGATGGCATTGCATGAGTTTTTGATTATCAGAGTAGTTCATACGACTCGTTGTTTGATTCGTAAATGCATCAAAACGACATGTTAACGAATGAAGGCTGGCGCGGGTATCGATTTAGTTATTGGCGTTGAGATAGTCCGAATTGAGGAAGTCGCGCGGCGCCAGAGAGCACCAGTAGGCCAGCAAAGATCCCTAAGTTTTTACGAAATTTTGGACTTCGTGTTGTGTGTTCAGCTTGGGGTAAGTGTTCCAAAAGTCGTGCATGCCGACGTTGATCAAAATCGTTAGTCCCGCTAGACACAGAGCCATCTCGCGAATGCGAAAGCCTGCCATCAGCGCAAGGCCTCCTCCGCTCACAATGATAATTGTGAGCGGCAGCAAGATGTCCGGAAGCGGGATGTTATGCAGCGCCATGTAATCGAGGGTAGCGGCGTAGCCTGTTATCTTGGTGAGCCCAGGAAAAAAAATATAACCCGAGGAGCGCGCGACCCATGGTGATTGCAGTGGCTTGCATACGTTCGCTCCTCAATAGATTCGGTTCAGTGACAAAAACAGTATGGCTTAGTTCTCTGATTTGTCTAATGAGAAGTTGGCGTTGATGAGAAACCGGCGGCCTCCATTACCCCGATAGATCGCCGCTCATGTACTGGAGTAAGGACAAAGCGACTGCGGGAGCCGTCTCCGCTCGTAAAATTCTCGGGCCGAGCGACACAGTGGTAAAGCCAGTGCCTGTCATGTTTTGGATTTCATTTGTCGAAAACCCGCCCTCGGGCCCAATGGCGATGAGACAGCGTTGGCAGTTTTCTCCAGGGGGTGAAAATGCCCCGCCTCCGGGGTGGGCCACATAGCGGGCCTCAGCGGGGTCACTCATCGCTCGAGCCAGTAGCGTTTGCAAATCTGAAACAGCATGCAGCACTGGCAGCCGAGTGCGCCCTGATTGCTCGGCGGCGCCTTCAACGACTTGCTGCCATTTCTCTGCGAGTTTGCTGACTTGCTTGCTCCCAACAGCAGAAAAATCAGTCAACACTGGCTGAATGGCGGAAACCCCAAGCTCCGTCGAGCGTCGTAAGGCCGCCGCCATGGCGTCTCGCTTGCACACCCCGAGCCAAAGAGTGATGGAAAGCGAGCTTTCTCGGCAGGGGGACTCGGCGCTGACGATCGTTGCTAAAACGCGCCGCTTATCCATCACCTTCAAGCGGGCACCAAATTCCTCTTCAGTTCCATTAAAGAGCGTCACGGCGGCGTCATCCCGGAGACGGAGCACGCCGATGAGGTGATGGGTCTTATCGGTGGGCAAATCGAGCGTTTGGCCGACC
>PBWF01000013.1 GCA_002728935.1 Gammaproteobacteria bacterium
GTTAATATCGACCCCACAATCGCGCAAGGGATCATGACGATTTGCAGGGGAATGAAGACGAGATAGCTGAATAGTTTCATGACATTACTTTGAGACAAAAGGAAGGGCGTCGCAACCAAGCTAAGAAGAATGCCGCGGTGGAGCGCGGCTGCTCGTTACAAACTGATGTACCCTGATTTTGCTCTCACCTATTTCGAACATTCGATCGTCAATGTTTCAACTTTCACACCTTGAACTCGAGCGTCAATCACGCTTTGTCCGATGGTGTTACTGACTCTCTTGTTCACCTTCTAGGAACCTAAATTGAAGTCCCTAGTAGCTCAAACAATTAGCTCGTTTTGTGACAAGCTGCTTTTGGTCCTCGACCTTCAATTTCAAGACGTTTCGATTACGCGTTATGCTTATTGATATGACAGATTGGCAAAGACATTTTGAGAATCTCGCGATTAAGCCAGAGCCCCATCAATTAAGGGCCGCAGTGCTCGCGGCACGGGGCAACAAAGCCGAAGGGCGAGAAAACATGCTTGGAGCAATGACTTGGGCCGCCTTCTCTTGCCCAAGTGCAACCCAAGCAGTTTATGACCTAATCGCACAAACCTGGCTCACCCCCGATGCAGAGGTGGAAGGGTCATTCTTCGAGGACTGGGCTGAAGCGCCTATCTCCGCTGATTTTTGGTCTAAGTTTTGGGAGGCCGTTCATGGTCCGGATGAAGGCTATGATGCGCTCACAATCACTCAAGCCATCGCGGCACTCGGGGGCGCTGTCGACGACTCGTTTGGGTCTTTGGCAGAGCAATGCGCCAACGCGCACCCTGGCGCGAACTATGCCGGCGAAAAAACCGTTCCTGGCCTGCTGAGCCTTCAAGGATTATCTGAATGTCCTACAGGCAGCCTTGGCCACGACCTCTACTGCCTTCTCTCTGCGAACGGCTTTGACCCTGAAGTACTGGACCGGAACGCCATCATGCTCAGCGCTCTGCCACCGGCACTGCAATACCTGAACACTAGGATTCTGCAAATGCACGATGTCTGGCATTTGGTCGCGGGCTACACCACAGATTCCATCCACGAGGTTGCGATTTCGTCATTCCAACTCGCCCAATTTGGGCACAATTACTCGGCGATGTTTCTAGCAACCGCAGGGCAAATCGCTCATCGCAACAATCCAGCTGGCTTTCGAGCATTCTTTCAGGTGATTGCCGAGGCTTGGCAGCATGGCCGAACCACGCCGCCGATGATGGCCATCGATTGGGAACAGCAATTTGATCAGCCGATTGATGAGATAAGGGACCGTTTCGGTATTTCGCCATTCGAGTCCAGGCTGCCGCCCAACTTAATTGAATCGCTCTCCACAGGGCCATTGTGGCGCAAGTGGTTGCCAATTTGGAAAGTTATTCGTTTGCATCGATGGCTACAGTCAAGTCAAAGCAAGTTAGCATTGCAACCAGCGAGGTAGCGCGCCTCACTTTTAGCGTTCAATCGCCGCCGCCACCTCGTCTAGCACTTCGTTCCAGTCTGCTCGATCTTTGTATCCCTTAAGCGCCCACTTGGCGAGAATAAGGCCATCTGCGGAAATCCAGACAACGCCCGGATGCGGAATACCATAACCAAAGGTACCTAGCCCGTAATCGTCATTCCGAATGCCCCAAGCATCGACGTGCTTGCCATCGATATCGCGCAACATGGGAAAGGAAATAGACCGTTCGTCAACGAATGCAGAAATGACCGAGGCACTGTCATACGTCATGCCTGCAACCGCGACTTCGAGCGATTCGAGTTCGTTAAGAAGATTATTCAGTTCAACGAACTGACCAATACAGTAGGGTCACCAATCGACTGAGCGATTGAAGATGAGCAACAAACCGTTCTCGCCAGCAAGGGTAGATAAGCTCTGGGTTATTCCTCTGTGATCTGGCGCATCCAATATCGGCGAGGATGTACCAACACCCGGGCCCCACTTACTCGCATAATCGGATGCGTAGCCTCCATGACTTAAAGCCATCAGCAACCCAAAGGCTAAAAACCACGGAGTCAACCCTAGAAATTTACAGAGGCAGTTCTTCATTCAGCACGACTCTATTTGAGCATCTCTCTGAAAAGCTCTCCCTAAAAGACTATTGCTTCCCGAGATTCGACCAGTTTAATGCGAAGTCACTGCATAGGCTATGACGACGTCGCCTAACAGGGCCTCCAGTAACGATGCTGTTCCCGCTATTCTGCTACATTGAGCGCACGTTCAGCTACAGAGCCTCAGTATGAAACTCTACACCGGTGACTTAAGCCCTTATTCAGCCAAGATCCGAATGCAAATTTACGCCATGGGCATCGAAAGCAAGGTCGAGTTTGATCTACCCATCGCCCAGTTCTTTTCGGGCCAATTAAAAGAGGTCTCCCCCATCGGCAGGATCCCTATCCTTGAAGCTGAAGGGAACATCATTCCTGAGTCTGAGGTGATCGCCGAATACTTGGACGAAATGTTTCCTGATCGCGCCATGGTTGGCAATGCCCCTCTTGAACGAGCAAACGTGCGCGTCATATCACGCCTTGCTGACATCTATCTGATGAACAACATTTTTCTAGCACTGGGCCAGGTTCAAAAAGATACGCGCAACGAAGGCATAGTCGACTTACTCACCGGTCAAGTAAAGCGAGGCATGAAGGCGTTGGAAGCACACATTGCTTCAGATGGTTTCGCAGCTAGCGGGCAACTTTCGCGAGCAGATTGCACGCTAGTTCCTGCCCTTTTTATGTGCGAGAACACCGTACCGAGATTAGACGTGCCGAGCCCAATCAAAGAAGGCACTGCCGTGTCGGCCTACTGGCATCGAATCCAGAATAACGAGTATGCAGCCCGAGTGATCGATGAGATGGCGCGAGGCCTTAAAGCGCGACTCGATGGCACCGAGAAGAAGATGGTCGCCGAAGCACTTGCCAGAGCTGGCGAATAGCAACTAAGTCTAAATGACCTTCAGCCGAATACGACCTATAGCGACGGCAATCCTAGAAATTCATTATAGGTATTGTGGTAATGGTGCAACGCAGGTTCGTTGCGACCAAACATGAAATGCGTCAGCGCCCCTGATTCAGCACCGATGTGGGAAGAAGCTGCCGCAACGTAGTCCTCATCCCGAATGATCTCAGAGAACCGCGCCAATCGCTCAGACATACCCTCCCTGACCTCCATCGGCACATCAGGATGCGTGTAGAACGATACTTGCGAAAAGGATCGCGCGGGGTCATCTGCTACGGGGTAAATCCTGACGAGCGTTGCGCCCTGGAGCATGCTGTGTGGCAAGCCCGGGATTCGGCCGTTTGGGATTAGCTGCACATTGGGAAACAGATAGTAGACCGGCGTCGTCGCCTTTAACACCTCCCAGCTCGACTCCGGTTGATCGCGAAACGAATCGATCTCTCTGGAACAGAGCAGCATGCGGTGGTTGCGGCCATAGGTGTCGTAGCATTGAACGTTCCCGTAAAGCTGCTTGCCCAGCGTCTCTCGGTGCAGCACCTGAAAGTGATACGTTTCACCAAACGTATCGATCCCCAGTTTCCAATTCATGGGCGTGTCGAACCGATCAAGCGCACCAAATTCGAGATCGCCATAACCCCACGATTCGAGCTCAGCACTAAGCGTCTCTCCAAGGAGGTTCTCAAGATCGAAGGTTGTGCCAGGCTCTGGATGGACAAAGAGCAGGCCATGGCGCTCCTCGGCCGTTAGCTCAACCAGGCCATGGCACGCTTTGTCGATCTCTCCGAAATGATTTTCTTTCGGGACTGCGACAAGACTTCCGCCGAGATCATAGGTCCACGCGTGAAAGGGACAAGAGAAAGTGTTTCGACGGCCTCGAGGCTCTGTTTCAACAATGGTGCCTCGATGACTACAGACGTTCAAAAAAGCTCGGAACTGACCATCCCGATCGCGGGTCATTAGAATGGGTTTACCGAGATCATAGGAAGTCAGAAATGAGCCTTGCTCAGGTAAGTCCCCAGACAGCCCCATGACCTGGGGGAACGACTGAAACATCTGCTCCCACTCCGCTTTGGCCCGATCCTGGCATGTATAAGCGCTGATTGGGTTTCGCACCGCATGACCNGTATCGACATTCGTGTCTGTATCTAACCGCTCAAGCAACAACTTCATGGTTCGCACTTGCTCTTGATGTTGCATTACATCTCCTTGATTTCGGTGATGACTTGAAAGCATCCAATGGACCAACCCTACCATGCAAGCTCACCCGAAGGTCAATAGCGGAAGGCTCGCTACAAAACGATTGGGAATTGCCTGGTGTGGTGGCGACCAAACAGCGATAGCTCCCCCAACTTTCCCATTCGCTAATTTAAGAAGAGATCCCAAAACTATTCATTATTTTTCGTATTCATGCGAGTTAAACTCTTCTAGCGATTACTAACAAACCGCGAGCATGTTGGGTTCGTAGACTTTAGCNTTGACTTGAGTTTAGCTTGGGGTCTGCCGAGTATTGCGACCGAACTTTGCNACCGTGAAAGGATAAGCTAATGGAACACATCCTTAAATTTTTGTTGTCACCCTGGGCCTGGGCCATGGGCTTTCTTTGGCCACTGGCTACTCAAACGCTTATTGCAGCCGAATTAATGGCATCGGGCCCCACGACATGGGCTGTTGGAGCAGTCATCGCCTTAGCACTTGCGCTCATCGCGCACTTTAAAGGGAGCTGGATATGGATCAAGTAGTCAACCGTAATCTAGATGCGCTCACTGATGAGGAGCTCGACATTCTTGAGCGCCAAATTGCAGACAAATATATGCGGATCGTGCCATGGGGAGCCGTGGTATGGGGTATCAGCAATTGTCTCNTTTTTTTCTCGCTGTTCCCGCTGGTCCTTGCGGGTTTGATGCCGCTTTGGCTGGCCTTCCCAATTGCCACACTCAGCCTTATGTTGGCTTACCTTCCCTCTCATGAAGCCCAACACGGCATCATTGGGCGCAAAGGCACAAAACTGCATTGGCTAAACGAACTGCTAGGTCACATCTCCCCACTGCCTCTCATGTCGTCCTACCACGTGCTTCGAGCAACCCACATGGAGCATCATCGACACTGCAACGATCCTCAGCTCGACCCAGACTATAAGATTCATGCAAAAGACGGTTGGGCATTCCTCGCCCAGCACATCAGAAATCTCCAGCCGGGCTCTGAGGAAGGCGCCGCCTATGGGGAGTGCCTCGAACGGATTGGCGAATCGAGATTAATGATACACCAGGTGATATACCAGCTGGTCTACCTCGCCATTATGTTCACCCTGGCTTGGACTGGCTACGCCGTCGAGGCAGCGCTCATTTGGTGGATACCAAAAATCATTGCCGGCATTCATTTACGTTACTACCTTTCCTGGGTGCCGCATCATCCTGCAGAACTGCAAGGCCGCTATCTTGATACACACGCATTTAAATCAAAGCTTGGCAATCTTTTCTCGGCAGGCATGCAATACCACATCGTTCATCACCTTTACCCTCGGATACCGCTCAGCCTGACACCAGCCGCTTATCGTGAATTGCGACCCATTTTAGAGCGTCGCGGTTGTGACCTTGGTGATATGTGAGAGACCNGATTTAAANCGGCCTCAGTANGTANTCNTTGCCTTNGGCTTCGGNTNGGATAGCGCAGCCAAGGCGACCTGAAGGAAAGTGCGAGCNCGCTCGGGGTATGACCCAGCGACCTCANANCGTTNTTATTTGAGGCGAAGAACACAGGAGCCAATCGCTNNAACCCAAATAGGGAACGCTTTCTCATTTCGAAGGCNGAGTTCAGCGNCCAGCAGACGGNACGNANCTCTAGCAAAAGCNAATANGAGATCGAAATTANCGAACAAGATGGGCCTNAANCAAANGCTNAAATNNAATTAAANAAAGAATGGGCAGACCNATGACCGATACGCAATTTCACCCCACCGCTTGCAACCTCTGTTATGCCAACTGCGGCGTACTGGTCCAACTCGATGACACTGGAACCCAAATCGTGAAAGTTAGGGGTGATAAGGCTCATCCCATATCCAAGGGCTATACCTGTAATAAAGCAGCGCGCATCAATTACTACCAAAACGGTAAAGATCGACTGACAGCTCCCCTTCGCCGCAGGAAGGATGGCTCCTTTGAGGAAATTGATTGGGACACGGCTATCGCTGAGGTCGCAGGGGGATTCTCGAAAATCAAGCGCGAATTCGGCGGTGATAAAATCATGTACTACGGCGGAGGTGGTCAGGGTAATCACCTCGGAGGTGCCTATAGCNGCTCGGTTCGTCAAGCGCTCGGTATGAAATATCAGTCGAACGCACTTGCACAAGAGAAAACTGGAAAGGCCTGGACCGCCCAGCGGGTATTGGGCGGAGGCTGGCACGGAGATTTTGAAAATTGTGATGTTGCTGTGATCGTTGGCAAGAACCCATGGCAATCCAATGGCATGCAACGAGCACGCGTAGTGATGCGAGATATCTCAAAAGCTTCAGACCGAACCCTGATTGTCATGGATCCAAGGCTTAGCGAGACCGCCGAACTTGCTGATATCCACTTGCCAGTTAAACCTGGCACGGACGTCTGGTGCATCATGGCCCTGCTTGGCTACATGGTTCAAAACGGCCTCGCCAATATCGATTGGATACACGCCAACACGACAGGCTACGAACGTATTCTAAATCAGTTGAAAGAGGCTGATGTCGAAGCGTACGCGGCATTTTCAGGCATAAATATGACACTCATTATCCAAGCAGCTGAGGCACTTGCCTCTACTGACAAGATTGGGGTTTATGAGGATCTGGGTATTGAAATGGCTCCCTACTCCACCTTATGTACCTACCTGAACATGCTGATTTTTCTTATTCCTGGCAGCTTTGGTAACGAGGGTGGGATGCACCTCACTACTGGCCTCGCCAATGTCACAGAGGGAAGCGGCACTGGCGCGAGTGCCATTGATGAGGAAGGATATGAAAAGGGCTATAAAACAACTCCGGTAACGGGCGCGCGTATTATTAATGGTCTAATGCCTTGTAACTCGATTCCCGAGGAGATCCTTACCGATCACCCTGACCGGTTTAGGGCCATGCTGATCGAAAGCGCGAATCCAGCACATTCTCTCGCGGACTCCCAGAAGTTCAGAGAGGCATTTGAAGCTCTGGACTTTTTGGTAGTTATTGACGTCGCTATGACTGAGACCGCCATGCTCGCAGATTACATACTTCCAGCCAGTTCTCAGTACGAGAAATACGAAGCGACCTTTTTCCCACATGAATTTCCAGAAAACTTTTTCCATTTACGTAAGCCCATGATCGAACCAAAGCCAGGAACGCTGGCTGAGCCTGAGATGCATGCCCGGCTGGTTGAGGAGCTAGGAGTTTTCGAGGATGGTGAACTAACCACCCTATCTGACGCAGCATCTTATGGGCTTGATACATTTTCAGTTGCGATGCAAGAGGCGATGCTAAGCAATCCAAAAATCGCCCATTATTTGCCCTACGTTCTCTACCGAACGCTCGGACCGAGCCTACCTGACGGCGCTGCCGCCGCCGCTGGGCTTTGGGGTCTTTGCTCCAGACTGGCAGTGAGCAACCCTGAGGCCGTTCGCGCCGCAGGGCATGAAGGCGAGGGCATGTCACTCGGGAACAACTTGTTTCAATCTATCTTGAACAGCCCCTCAGGCCTGATTATTTTAAAGCTAGCGGTCGGTGACGCGAGTCAATGGCGTCACGCAAATAGGAAGATCAATTTATTGATGGGTGAGATGAGCGATGAGATCGACTACCTCAAGCAATTCAAACTCCCTGAACGGACTGATGAATTCCCACTCGTGCTTTCTGCGGGAGAGCGACGCCTATACACCGCCAATACGGTGGTGAGGGACCCGGACTGGATGAAAAGTAACAATCCCGCCTCTCTCTTTGTTCACCCGAGTGATGCGGCAAAGCTCGGAATCGAAGAGGCCGGACGTGCCAACCTCGTCACCAAGCGCGGCAAAGCCCAGGTGCTCGTGGAGCTCGATGATCGACTACAAGAAGGCAGTATCGCGCTTCCTAACGGGTTGGGCCTCGTCTACCCCAATGCCAAAGGGGAGAATGAACAGTTTGGCGTTGCGCCCAACGAACTCACCGACTTAGATGATCGAGACCCTTGGTTTGGGACACCCTGGCACAAGTTCGTTCGAGCAAGACTCGAGGCCATTTAACTTCTTGGTCCACCGAGCCATTGATCTCTCCCCGCCTGGTCACTCACCTGCCTCGGCGGTTACAGCGGTCCCGACAGACTACGAAACTTAGTCTTCATGGCGAGGGCCGATCTCCTCAAAAACCCAAACTCGACCGGTCTTTTTATTTAGCGCATCACTTTGCTCGCGCTCTGACCGTGTTTCGTTGAGCCGGTCAATTACCGCCTGTGCGGACTCACCCTCGGCCTCGTATGCCGCCAAGTAGGGCAATGGGCAGGCCTCGCCCACTTCGCTTGCGAGCTTGAACCGCTGAGCCGATTTCCAGCCTGTGGACTCAATCACCTCATCCAGATGGGTGTGCTCGTAATACTCATTAAAGCGAGTTTCATTACCCTCTGTAGGTTCCGTTAACACCAGCACCAAATAACGGTTGCTCATTGCACTTACTCCCTTGAGATTCGCTGACAGTCGCACCAACTCATCCATCGATTCTCTGTTTCACTTCTGTTGCTTTAAAAACGCCACATCTTAAACTTGTGGAGGTCGATACACGTCAAGACAAGTGACGTAGAGGGTTGCCGAAGTGAAACGCCCCGATTTGACACTCTCTCGCCTCTTTGAAACTGCCACTCTGAGTTGGCACCCGCTCCTGTTCATTACTATCGCTTTTTACGCCCAGCTCGTCTTTTTGCAATCCTTCGCACTAGCGGCCGCCAGCTCAAAAGACCTTGTTAAAGGCACCGCCGATACTCCATCTGCTCTACCCTCCAGCATCACAATCGAGAGCTGGGTATCATCCGAACTCCATCCCATGAGCGACAAGTGGTACACCGATCCTTGGCCTGAAACTGATATCCGCTACCGCTTAACCGAGCAGCCCCCTCTGGAGTGGAGGGGGCTGAA
Source organism: Gammaproteobacteria bacterium (assembly GCA_002728935.1). The sequence continues at coordinate 9,071 of PBWF01000013.1, forward strand.
AAACATGGGAAAGGCGACGGAAACGGTCTTGATCGACTCCTCGACCACTTACCAAACGATATTAGGCATTGGGTCATCGCTCGAACATACCACCATTTATGCCATACGAAAAAATAAAACGCGGCCACAGCAAAGAGCAATACTGGAATCATTGATTTCGCCTGATGAAGGTATTGGCATGAACCTTTTTCGCATCGAGATCGGTACATCCGACTTCTCCGATGGAACGAAAGCGAGTCCTCCACCGCTTTACAAAAAAGGTTGGTTCAGCTTAAAAGATGCACCAAACGCCCCCTTTAGCATCGACCGTCCTCTCAGCCTTGGCATCATCGACACGCTAAAAATGGCCATCGAGGTCGGCGAGGCGACAAAAAATCCAATCAAAATATTTGCCTCGCCATGGAGCCCGCCCGATTGGATGCGTGCGAAACAGTCGATGGTCCAAGGTGGCCCAATCAAGCGAAGTATGTTGGATGATTACGCCAGTTATCTGCGTCGATTCGTGGAGGCTTACGCGGCCGAAGGAATCCCCATTTACGCGATCACCCTCCAAAACGAGCGTCTATTTGAGCCTACCGACTATCCGGGAATGGTCATCTCCTGGGAGCTAGAGCGAGACTTGCTGATCGAAGTGCACAACAATTTCCGCAGCGTAGATGGTGCGTACGGGAAACCCCTCAACGTAAAGCTATGGGCGCTCGACCACAACTTCGATCATTGGAGAGAGGCGGAATTACTCATAAAAGATCTAAAAGCCAACGACCAGACGCACATGTTAGATGGAATCGCTTTCCACCACTATGGTGGGCTGAGCAAACAAATGGCGGCCCTCCAATCACTTCACCCGAACATCCCCGTCATGTTCACGGAGGGTTCGGTCTGGGGACTGAATGGAGACGACAACCGACGCGGATTTGAAACGGTTATTCAGCATTTACGGAACGGGGCCACAACCTATAGCGCTTGGGTCACGATGATCACGCAAAACCCAGCCGAGGCTAACCAAGGCCCGTACAACCGAGTGGGGAAAGTGGCTCCCACCATGCTAATCCAAAAAGACGGCAGCTCCTCAGAGTCATACAAGACACCAGAGTTCTGGCTAATGGGACAGTTTTCGAGATTCGTTCGGCCTGGCGCCGTCCGAATTCACTCCAATTATGGATCCATCCAGACCGTGACCAATGTCGCTTTTCTAAACCCCGACGGGACTTACGCACTCATCGTTGCCAACTCAACCAGCAAGCGCCAAACGTTTAGCGTGGAATTTTCCAATCGGCGTTTCAGCGCCCGTATCCCACCCAAAAGCATCGCGACTTACCGCTGGACCGAATGACCAAATAGCCGAAATCTATGCTGAGAAACGTTACTGACAATGCTTAAGGGCTAGCTCACCGCACAGGTAAATAGATCCATTGCAATCAAAGAAAAGGGGCTCTGTTTCACCGAATCAACTCATCTGCGCGCCAGCGACTTCAAATAAAAAGACAATCTGCTCAGCGAACAAGCTTGAGCCAGGGTCGATGGGTCGCGGCTTCGTTTGAAGGCGAGCGACTCAACTTTGCTTATTGCCTTGATGGTTACTTTTTCGCTCGGTCTTGGGCAAAAAGCTGCGCTTGACCAAGCCATCGAGGCCCGTCTGCTTGAATGTGAAAAGTCTATTTGCCACGACAGCCATGATTCTCGCCTTCAACTCCATCATGCGATGCTGGTGCGCCGTTCGTTTGGTCATGAAGCCTCGAGTTCGAGAGGCTTTTCAACCTTCACCAAGCGGCCAGGATAACCCTTAAAGTGCGGGATGCCCTGCTCGTGATCCAAGAATTCATCGTCATCAGAGCACAGGACCGCATCACTGGAGATGAACGCGCCACCCAGTTCCGCCTTGCCTCGAAGCTCTGGATACCACCAGCCGTGTGGTACTCGCAAGTGCCCTTCTTTCATGCTGTCTTGCACGGAAAGTTCCGCCGTGACCTTTCCGTACGCGGTTTGGAGCTCTACCCAATCCCCACTCTCAAGCCCCTCAGCTGCCGCATCGGTTGGGTGAATGAAAATGCTGGGAAGCGGGCAACGCTTGCGCAATTCCGGGATATTCCGCTGCCCCGTTTGAAAGAAAGGATCCTCGCGAACACCGGAGAAGACGGCGTATGGGTATTCTTTGGTGAGTGCAGGACCTTCTCGATAGTACGGCACTGCATCAAAACCTAGATCGCGCAGTACCGAAGACGCTAGCTCAACCTTCCCTGATGGCGTCGCGAACCCCGTCTTTCGATATTTCCGAAATTCCGGCGTCTGCATTTCCATAAACCCGGTTGCTTCAAAGTCCGCGAAAGTGCGACCCGATCGAGACAATCGGTAATCCAGTACGTCCTCGATGGTTTCCCATGGAAAGCGATTACCAAAATCGAATCGCTTCGCTAAATCCTTCCAAAACTCATAGCTACTACTAACACCTTCGGCCGGCTCCACTGACTTTTGCGACAACGAAAGACGCGTTGACCAACTCCAACTATCCGCGATGTGATTGCGCTCGCTGAACACGTCGCCGGGCAACACGTAATCAGCAAGCATTGCCGTTGGCGTCATGAAAATCTCATGAGCAACGATCAATTCTTGGTTCATCATGCCTTTCAATACTTGGTGCTGATTGGGGTAACTCATCAGTGCGTTATTGCCCAGTACGAAAAAGGCCTTCACTGGGTAAGGCTGCTCAGTCGCCATCGCGCGGAACAGGTTAGACGGATTTGCCATGTGGCAACCCATAACAATGTCTGCGTAGGGGTAACCCCACACCCTCTCCGTCGGCTCTTTCAACATCTCCGCAACTCGGTAGGTATAAACCGGATGGTCATCAAACCCTAACTGCTTGGCTTTTTGCTCTGACGATAATTCCTCATGCAGCGCGATTTCACTTTCGGGGACGTAGGCCGCATTGAACCCCCCCAAGGTCTCACCACCGACCACATCGAGGTTGCCGGTTACAGCACGCAGAATCGAATGCAAACGAATCGCTGAGGTCGATGAGATTTGCATATCGGTGATAGGCGTCCAAGGGATGATGGCGCCGTCCGCATTCGCGTACATGCGAGCAGCTTCCGCAATCAGTTCACGATCGACCCCTGTGATCTCTTCCACGCGTTCAAGCGGGTATTCATCGACCCGGGCTTTGAGCTCGTCAAAGCCAATGCACCAGTCGCGCACGAAGTCCTTATCGTAGAGTTCTTCATCAAAGATTACTTTTAACCAGCCGAGACACATTGCGGCATCAGTGCCCGCTCGAAGCCGCAAGTGCAGATCAGCCACTGCTGCTTGCTCTGATACGCGAGGGTCTAAGACGATGACTTTCGCCCCTCGAGCGCGGGCGGCCTCCACCTGGTTATAAATTGGCGTCCAAGAATGCTTTTTCGGGTTGTGTCCAAAGAGCACAATGCAGTTCGTGTTGCCAAAGTCACCCATGGGGAACCAACCATAGGTCAGCTTGTTAACCGCAGCCGTATTGCCAGCGCAGAGTGATACCCCGCTCGTCCAATTCGGTGAGCCGAGCAAGTTCATGAACCGGCGGTCCGCACCATAAGTGACCTGGGTGTTCCAGCCCGAGGTCGACACAGCAAAACTCTCAGGACCATATCGTGTAATGATGGACTTTAACTTTTCAGCGATTTCATCCATCGCCTGTTCATACGAGATTTCCTCCCAGCGATCTTCACCGCGCTCGCCCACTCGCTTCAGAGGCGTTTTCAGGCGGTCTGGATGGTTGTGGATACTCGGAGCGGCAACACCCTTCAAGCAGATGTTTTTAGCGAGCATGGGGTTGTCGTGAGCGATGACCCGCTTCACTTCACCATTGATTGTCTCAGTGCGCAGCTGACAACCGATATCGCAGATACTGCAAATCGAATATTTCGCTTCTTGACCCATGTTAGCGACTCCTCTTGAAGGGCTAGACCTTGCTAGCGATGGTTAAACCAAGCCAGATCAGAGAACGAGCGAAGATCCAACTCGTGCGTCCATGCCGAGCGGTGCTGCATGGCCAGATGATAATAGGTCTCTGCCATTTTCTCCGGCAACATCAGCCCATCATGATCCATCCCCCGGGTTTCACGCAACTTCTGAAAGGCCTCTTCACCCAGCATTTTCCCTAGCGTGTCCGGCGCATCGACTGCCCCGTCCACTAGAATGTGCACCACATGAATCCCTTTTTCCGCGTATTCAGCATTAAGGGACTGACACAGCATCCGTCTACCACCCATGGCTGCCGCATGGGAGTGCTGCCCGGCATTTCCTCGAACAGCGGCCGTTGCCGATGTCACGAGAAAAGTTCCTCCCCCTCTCGCTTCCATTCTAGGAAACAGTTCCTTGGCCATACGGAATAGTCCAAAGGTTGCCATTCGCCAACCGAGCTCAAACTGCTTGTAGGTCACTTCCTCGAGTGATCGATTACCAATCTGCGCACCAAGGTTAAAGAGCACCACCTCTATAGGACCAATCTCGTTCTCGACCTGCCGGATCCGTTTCTCAATGGCCCCTTCATCCACGGCGTTGAGCAAAAACCCGCTTGCCTCACCGCCAGCGGCCTTGATGTCTGAGACTAATGTCTCAAGACCCACTTCATCACTGCGTCGGCAGAGCACGGCGTGGTAGCCCTCACTCGCAAACTTTTTACCGACGGTGCCGCCAATCCCGGCGCCAGCTCCCATAATCAAACAGACTGGTTTCATCATTCATCTCCTTTCATCGCAAGCGGTACACTCACGCTTTNATAATGTTTTGCTCGACTANTTGANTGCATTCTTCTNCTGAGTAGCCCANTGCNTGCAGTATGTCGACCGAATGNTCNCCNAGNCGNGGCGCNGGNCCCNCGATTTCACTCGGACTCGCNCNAAACCTTGCCGCTGGCGCNGCCTGACGCACTTCGCCAAANNCNGCGTNCTCNCTNCGAACAACCGATCCACCGGCTTGNATCTGNTCGTTATCGAGCAATTCNGAGCGCTTCAATAAGGGCGCGCTGGGTACTCCGTTTTCCCGCATTCGGGCNAAGATTTCTTCNCGCGGCCACTTCGCAATCTCCTCCCCGGTNATCCGCTTTCGCTCATCCCCGTTCAGCCCACGCCCGCGTGCAGTGGCGAACCGCTCATCGTCAATCAAATCCTCACGATTAAGCGATCGGCACATACCGACCCACTCTTTATCCGAAATAGCACCAGCTGTNATGTAGCCGTCACTCGCTTCGAACACAAGNTCCATCGCCGCCCCTTTCGATGACGGGTCCCACTCGTTATCNGCGTAGGTGAGCCCNGCCATNGCCTCGGGCCAGAAGAAAGACAACATGGCATCGAGCATTGATAANTTGATGTCCTGCCCTTCTCCGGTTCGCTCCCGGTGATAGAGCGCACTGGAAATCGCCTGAGATGCCGTGAGTGATGCGACTTTGTCCGCAATGATGACGCGGAACATGGTGGGTTTCCCGGTCAGTCGATCCGCCTGAATGTCTGTTGCGCCGGAAAGCGCTTGGATCACAGGATCATAGACCCGCTGATCGGCATAGGGCCCCGTTTCTCCAAACCCACTGATGGACACATAAACAATGCGCGGGTTTTTCGACCGAATGTCCTCGTCACTAAACCCCATGCGAGCCATCGCCCCGGGCCTGAAGTTCTGGATCAACACATCGGCTTGCTCAATCAACCGCCACAGAATCGTTCGGCCAGCTTCTGACTTTAGGTCCACGGCAATAGATTGTTTGCCTCGATTACAGGAGAAAAAAGTGGGCGGTGTCCCTTGATCGGAAGGGCCAAGGTAGCGCATCTGCTCGCCATGGAGCGGCTCAACTTTGACGACCTCAGCCCCTTGATCGGCCAATATGGTCGCCGCCACAGGCCCCGACACCATGCTCGTTAGATCCACCACTTTGATACCGCTTAAAGCGCCCATCCTTGCCTCCTTTTAAAAGCTCCCGCTTTCAATATTCCTGGTTTATCGATTGCCATAGTTCCTCTCGTGCGCTCGCTGGTACGCGGGCCTCGCAATGAGTCGGTCCCGATAGCGCTTGAGGTTCGGCGATAAATCAAACCCGTACGCTTTTGCCCAATCAAGACACGACACCAAAAGGATGTCGGCGAGCCCTAATCGGTTCTCAAGCAGGAATTCCTTGTCTGAAACAAAACCATCAACGACTGCAAGGTGCTTTTCGGCATAGGTCTTTGCTGAATCCACCGCATTTTCTGCAACTCCGTAAATGGTGTGCAGATCCCGATGCCGGCGCATGACATAAAGGCTTGTCTCATCAAGCTCCCCATAGACATAGCAGACCCACTCATCTTCTTTGGCCCTCGCCTCGATAGTCGCGGGAATGGAGAGACTTTCCTCATCACCATAACGCTCGATGAGGTACCGACTCATGGCCACACTTTCAGACAACTTAACCGACCCGTCCTTAAGTAAAGGGATCTTTTGTTTCGGGTTCAGCTCGGTGTATTCCTCCGTTTGAGTTTCGCCTGTCCTCGGGCCTATTGGTGCTAATTGATAGGCAAGCCCCAATTCCTCTAACACCCATAGCGGGCGAAGCGTCCGCATCGTTCCAGCGCCCCAGATTTCGATCATCGGTTGATCACTCATGGCTCCCCCTTGCAACATGGCTTGAGTATGATCCTAGGCCGGAAGGAGCTATAAATAAAATGAATCGTTTTTCGATCTATTGTAAATTTTTAGAATATATTGACCGGAGTCACACATGCTCGACGTTTCCGATCTCCACATGGTGGAATCCATCTGCCAAACCGGCAGTATCACCCAAGCAGCCGAGTCGTTGCACATCTCGCAACCCACATTAAGTAAGAGATTGGCGCGTCTTGAGCAGCAATTGGGCGCCTCGCTTTTCCATCGAAGCGCGCGGGGGTTGACGCCTACCCCAATCGCCAACTACCTGATCGAGCAAAGCGCCGCCATCAAGGCACAAGTGTCCAGCGTCGAGCGGCAGGTGCGTCGGCTGGTTGATCGAGATNCGGGAGAATTACGCATCGGCGTCGGGCCGATTATTGAGCAAGTGCTACTACCCCAGACCCTCATCNAACTCNGATCAAAAACAGGAAACGTGAGGTTCTCTGTGCTGACCGAACATGCAGACGTCCTGATGGCTAGACTAGAAGCAGGTGACCTGGATGTGGTCGCAGGACCGTTTTCTGCCGATTGGCAGGACATCAAAGAGAGAGGACTCATCGCAGTTGATCTCATCCAGGAACCCACCATCAATGTTGCTCGTCCTGACCATCCGATTTTGCAAGTCAAAGACCCAGATTTTTTGAGCTACCCATATGCCTCTCCTCCCCTTCAAGGAGCGGTTGAGTCAGAAGCTGACGAATCCAGGCCTCGCCCANGACTAGTCTCCGAAAATTATGCGCTGCTAAAACGCGTGGCACTTGCTTCAGACTATATCCTTGGCGGCCCGAGAGCAGTGTTTGAGCCAGAGATCAAAGCGGGGTTGCTGGCGGAAGTTCCAGGCTTCCCTGCTGCAAGCTGGCGAAGTGCTTGCCTCTGCAAGGCGGAGGCCGCTGAGACGCCCCTCGTCCAACTATTCATCCAAACGATCATCGCCTGCAGANATGACTATCNGTCAGACCGCTAAGCGATCTCACCGAATGGCATTGTTGTTTGAATCAGGATCAGTGAATGGGTGTTNAAGNTTGTTTCCATTTCACACGTGACATGCGAGTGAACCGCNAANNCGCTTTCAACGCCCTGTTAAAGCACGATNCGCTTGCGTCTAGTCTGCCGCTACCCAAGCGCTTGACTGGACGCCCAACAACCAAGGCATACAAGGAGTTCTACTCGTNGCAACTGTTTGTAGCAACTGATGCCATGACTAGGATTTACGATACAGGCATCCACCACTTAGGNNCGGCCAGTGGGATGTGGCGGTTTTCAGCCGGACCGACTGGCTTCCACTAACTGGCATGCGCCGATGATCGCAGCGGGAAACGCCACAACATTCAAAAACGGAACACTCGCGCACAAGGCAACGCCCGCGCCAACACCAAGCGCTGCCGCTCGGTGCTCAGCCAGCCATTCTCGAGTCTCGGTGATCGGCCGCTGTCGCGCATCGATGGGGTAATCGACAAACTGAAATGCAAAAATCCAACTATTCACGAGGAGCCATACGATCGGCGCCGATANGTTGATGACGGGGATAAAGCTAATGACCAATGCCAGAAGCACCCAAGGAATAAACCGCCTGATCTTGCTGAGTTCTCGAAGCACAGCGCTCGCCGTTTCTTCGACGATGGCTGTGGAGCTAGTGTTTGCAGAAGGAAACGGTTCAACACTGACTAGCGTCATCGCCCGGCGGGTGAGCACGACATAAAAGGGCGCACCGATCAGCAAAGTCAAAGTGGTGAAGCTCACCCCAAAAACGAGTGCCATCATCAGCACAGCGAGTACCCACATGATCCAACGGAGAAAATTGAGCCACTCGGGCAAGCCGTCCATGACGCCTTGAATACTGCCCGTTAACCAGCCTATCAGCAGCCACGCAAGCCCGGCGAAGACGGCAAGATTAATGAGTATCGGCCAGATCACCCAGGCACGCAGTGCAGGATGATAGAGGTGCCTAAACCCATTGATCAGCGCACTGGCGCCGTCACCAAACCCTACTTTCCCTTTCCCCACTCAAAGCCTCACTCGCGACCCAATCGCTATCTCACTCTCAGCCCAATTACTGTCACTCTCTTAACCGTTTTCATAAGGGAGACTAGATCTGAATTTTTCTCGGACCGGTGTAGACCTTCTCTGTAATGACCGGCGCATTGTTCGGTGCGGAGAACGGCGAATCATGGCAGAGCCTTTCGATCTCGCTGCTCACGCTCGCGGGCAGTTGGTCTGCCATTCCGCTTGCTCGATAACGCTCTGTGCCTGCGGTTTTATCAACCATCGAGCGCACCCAATCCGGACAAACCGCATTGAGAATAGCTCGGCGATCCTTACCGCTGGCGTTCAGTTCCGGGCACGCTCGATGCCATGTCCTTGAATCATAAATCAGCGCATCCCCTGCCTTTGCCACCATCTGCGCTACCTCATCATGCGGCGCAACGCCCATCCTGGTGCCGCCCTCGTTGAAGGCNCGCGGCGGCCAGCGGCACGCAAGGTGCGAGCCGGGCACATATTGGGTCGCGCCGTTTTCCAGGGTGAAGTCATCAATGCACAAGTTAAATTGAACACCGTAGACCGTTTCATCACGCCAGCGGTCATCAGGATACACATCNGGATGATAGGGATAATCCGCGTGCCATCCCTCCTCAGGGAACTCACCCAGTAAGTCTTTTGCTGGNCTCAGCACCGTCATTGCTGGTTGGTGACAAAAGCGGATCCCATCGGTTTGAAGGTACGTGCGCATCANCCAGAGTGCTGCAGGATGNGTGACCGCATGGCAGATATCTTGGCTCCAGGAGATCCCGTCTGGCACGCCGAACCGGCCATCAAATTCGGGCGGCGCAGGATCAAGCTTAGGTATTCGGGCATCGGTTGCTGCTACGATGCGAGCGAGCGCTTCTTCGTCNACCAGGTTATCCAACACGGTGAATCCGGTTTCTCGCAATTCAGCAAGGTAGTCCTCAAGCGGGCGCTCAGGCCAAACCTGCTCTTTCGTCTGCTTTGGCTGATGCACGGCTAGACTCGCTCAAAAAAAACGTTTATCGCTCGATTCAAATCGCATGGCAAGTCACTCACCTTTCGATTCTATGACCCTACTATTGAGACCCAGCATGCCTCATCTGACATGCGGCATCTGACACCAAGCAACTGACACCTGACACCTGACATTTTGCATCCGATATTGGGCATCGGGCGTCGGTGCGCAAACGCTGATTCATTTCTATTCGAAGCTGTGATCCAGCGAAACTCCCTCGACGCGAACACCACTATGTGCCGTGCTTTCCAATACTCCATCCCGCGCCCACCAACATGCTCTCTGCAAAAGTGATAGGGGAAGCCTCAAGCGACGTCGCCAGCGTGTCGTTCCAACGGTTAAGCGCACCAAAGAGCGAGATCACCGCAACAATTTCGACGAGTTCTCGCTCATCAAAGTGCTCGCCCGCAGCTTTAAAGTGCTCACTATCCGCGGCGTTTGGCACCATACCCGCGTGTAACGCAATTCGGAGCGCCGAGCGCTCTCGCTCTGAAAAGAGATCGCTTGTCTCAAACTCAAACGCAGCCTTAATCTTGTCAGCGGTCGCACCGCGTTTTTCTGCTACGTGC
>PBWF01000014.1 GCA_002728935.1 Gammaproteobacteria bacterium
CTTAATTTCTTATCCGCCGCGGGGTGTCCACGGTGGTCGAAATATGTCCTTAATGCCAGCGCCACGCGCTTTTCTTTAGACGAAAACTGGTTCGTCTGATCTGTTCTTATATCGCTCGCCTCTAAAAACCCTGGAGGCAGCTGTCCTTTTTCACAATAGAGCTACTTTTGGTGAGCTCTTGAGCGATCCGCCAAGGATGCTCATTTTTTGGGCCTCCAGTCAGAAACTGGTGCACCTTTTCATTCGCTAATACTCTCGAATGCCTGTGATGAAGCGGCTTTATTTTTCGATAACGCCTAAAGTGTTAGTGCAAGTGTCGATCATTACTAGACCTTAACGATGGCAACGCCAATTCTCCGATGCGCTAGCTCGCTGGTGTAAACCGAGGCNTTGCAANTTCGTTCANAACTCCATCGCGCGGCAAGACTACCAGTTTTCTATACAATTATCTAATTGATCTAAGTAGCTTTTTACTATGAAGGATGTTCAGGAAACCCATCAGTCGTCCAAGCAAGTGCAGATCGAGGCTTCCAATGAGGGGCAGCGTCTAGATAATTTCCTTATCAAGCGCCTTAAGAACGTTCCCAAGTCCCGTATCTATCGCATGATTCGAAAAGGAGAGGTAAGGATCAACGGGAAGCGGGCGAAACCTCACGCGAAATTGAGTCTTGCCGATTGGGTAAGGCTGCCGCCTATGCGGATGGAATCCTCGAATGCCAAAACAACAACACGGTTCATTCCCATCCTCGATGATATTCTGGAGGAAACTGAGCAGCACCTCATCCTCAACAAACGCGCCGGCCTCGCTGTACACGGAGGCAGCGGTATTCAAGCGGGTGTCATTGAGGCCATCAGAAGCCAGCGCCCCGATTTGCCTTACATCGAACTGGCCCACCGGATTGATCGAGACACCTCTGGTCTATTGGTGCTAGCTAAGAAACGGTCCTTTCTTCGGCGTTTTCAGAGCAGCCTTCGGGAAAAGAGAGGGCTCATCAAGCAGTACGAGCTCATCGTCCACGGTCATTGGCCCACTCGGATACGGAGAGTGGATCTTCGACTTTCGAAAATGAGGCTAGACAGCGGCGAGCGCGTTTGCCGAGTGGATGAAACTGGAAAGGAATCGATAACACAGTTTGAGGTGATCCGCCGACTCTCTGGGATGACCTGGCTTCGGGCTCGGCCCATCACAGGCAGAATGCATCAAATCCGAGTACACGCTGCGGCAAGTGGGCACCCGATCATTGGTGATCCTAAATACGGCAATGCGGTAAAAGACGCGAAATTGACGCCAAGGAGGATGATGTTGCATGCCTCAAGCCTCAAAACCTCTCGATACTCGNCCGGGGGAAGTGATCAAGAGGTGATTCGGCTGAATCTTCAGGCACCCACCCCAGACGCTTTCNTTGAACTTGCCGATCGATATGAGTANGAAGGGTCTATCGGCGCGGACGATCGTCAATCCCTTGGTACGGAAGCCTGACTTTTTGCTCATCAGCGAAATCGAATAAGGCAAGAATGGGCAACCCATACAGCGACCTAATATCCCGGCCACTAGCATCACTAAACAGTCGCCAACCCGCAGTTTCCGCCTTAAAACTCCCGGCGCATCCAACGGGCTGCTCTGCCAACACATAGTCGCGGATCGCGCTTGGCGTCATGGCTCGAAATTTCACTGAATATTGCTCTACATGCTTAAACAGCACCGTCCCTCCTTGCACGATAGCGAGGCTGGTGGCGAAATGAAGCCAATGGCCCGCGCAACGTGTTAGCTGATGCTCCGCATCCTCCAGACTCGATGCTTTATGAAACCGTTCTCCCTCGTCATTGAAGGCGACTTGGTCAGAGCCCAAAACCCAGTGATGGGGCGGCAAGTCTTCCGAAATGCTCAGTGCTTTTCCCATACCGTTGGATAAGGCGAGATCCGCTGGTAGCGCATCTTTATTTCTTATCTCATCGAAGACCGGGGGGGTTGCAACGAACGGAAGCCGCAGATCTTCAAGGATTCGTCTTCGCGAGGGAGAGGTCGATGCAAGAATAATTTGAACCATGGGGCGCTGATGTCCTGAAGGTTTGATGTCGAATTACCTTTTGACAGGCAACATTAGGATGCCTAAGATGCGCCCCCATGTCAGCAGACCCCATGAAAAAGCGATTTATTTGGGCTCAGCTAGTTGACCAAGCAAGCGAAATTGAGGGTGTTTTCAAACCCTCCAACTCGGCACGCGTGCTTGACGCATTGTCGCCGGATGGTGTCATGGACGAGGGGCTACCTGATATCGAAGTCCATTTGTCCTTTGATCGTGACAATAGGCGCAGGCCGACAGTTAGGGGTCGCTGTAATTGGCAGATGGCGAGTGACTGCGTCAGATGTGATCAATCGCTGATGCTCGATCTTGAAGCTGACTTTAGTTTGATCATCGTTGAACAAGAGGAGACCCTCAGCAAGCTCAATCAAAACGAAGACGGGATTGTTGCGGACGGCAAATGGATACACCTCGTTGATATTATCGAGGATCCTATTTTGCTCGCTATACCGATGGCACCGAGACATGCAAACTGCGAGCAAGATGCCATTGGCCAGAGCGCTGATGCGAGCAACGCAGAGAACGCAAAGGAGCAACCTTTTGAGGAGGCTCAAAATTCGCCAAAAAGTTTCGCTTCGAGTGAGAAGCGCTTAGAGCAAAATCGATCAAACAATGTTGCTCCGTCAATAGAGTCGGTAGAGACACGCAAACCTTTCGCGCACCTGCGGGCAATGATGGATAACGAAAGGGCGAGCGAGACCGAGTGAGCACTGACATCGAATGATCGAGATTGAAATCGATGTTTAAGCTACCGGCGTTGAATAGGTAGCACATGAGTNACGTAACTCGTGAGCTCAGGCAACAACTGGAAAAATCAAAGTGACGCCAATGGCATTTAGCGCTGGTTAGCCATTGTCACGACTTAACAGGGAGAAGGAGGCCGCATGGCTGTTCAACAAAATAAAGTATCTCGATCGAAGCGAGGCATGCGTCGAGCGCACGATCATCTCAAATCATCCACACTGTCCGAAGACCCGACCACGGGTGAAACCCATCGGCGTCACCATGTGACTGCAGACGGCTTTTACCGGGGCAAAAAGGTCACGAAGTCTGGCGACGACGAGTAGGATTCTCTCGCGCCTTTGCTCCGCAAGACGCGAGAGAGGGCAGCCAATTCTTCGATGGCCACTGCGTCGGCTGCCCGCCTATCTCGAGCGATAGACGAGCAAAAAACTGAAGGCTGATGCGCTGGCTGGGGCCACTGACGCTGGTGGCACACTGCGCCTGACCGAAAGGTACAAGTACCCAGCGCGCCCAGCCATTCTATATAAAGGGGATCGTTTGTGACTAAAGCGTTTGTTTTTCCAGGGCAGGGCTCACAAGCAGTGGGCATGCTCTCTGACTCTCAGCCAGAGGTAGGACCCGTATTCAAGCGCGCTTCTGACGTTCTGGGCTACGACCTGTGGGAACTCACCCAAAACGGGCCTGAGGACCGTTTAAACGCGACTGAATTCACCCAGCCTGCACTACTCACTGCTAGCTACGCGCTCTGGCTAGTCGCCANAAACGCTGGACTCACCGCTGACTTCGTAGCCGGGCACAGTCTTGGGGAATATTCGGCGCTCGTTGCNAGCGAAGTTATCGCATTCGAAGACGCGGTCAGCTTGGTGCAAACCAGAGGGCAGCTGATGCAAGCAGCTGTCCCCATCGGTGAAGGTGGTATGGCCGCAATCATGGGTCTTGCGGACGATCAAGTGGCGGCGATATGCGAAGCAGTTACGCTAGAAGCCGATGGCTCAGTGGAACCCGCCAATCTTAATGCACCTGGTCAAATCGTGATCTCAGGCACCAAAGCAGCACTCGAGACAGCCTGCGCTCAATGCCTCGACAGCGGGGCAAAAAGGGCAGTGCCGCTCAATGTGAGCGCGCCTTTTCACAGTCGCCTGATGGCGGGTGCGGCAGAGCAAATGGCTACAGCTCTGGAAAGGGTTGCGTTTTCTGCTCCTCGAATCTCGGTTGTGCAGAATGTTGTCGCTGAAACAGTCTCTGACCCAGCGGTCATCCGGAATAATTTGGTAGCACAGATGGTTGGCGCTGTTCGATGGACCGAATCCATCCAGCACTTAGTGGAAGGTGGCGTCGAGACCTTTATCGAGTGCGGTCCAGGGAAAGTCCTGTCTGGGCTTATTAAGCGTATTGAACGGCAAGTAACCACCGAACAGGTCGGCAGCGCGAGCGCAGCGCTGTTAGCGAGCGCCGATCAATGATCGCAGTGGTCACAGGAGCCTCGCGAGGGATAGGCCTCGGTATCGCGCGCCAGCTGGCTGCAGCCGGTCATTACGTCGTTGGTACGGCAACGTCCTATGAGGGGGCGGAATCGATCAGTCGTGAATTGAGCAGTCATGGACAGGGTGAGATTTTAGACATCAGTTCGCTCGAATCGATTAATGAATTCCTAGACCGGGTTAAAAAAGCTGAGGAAGCGCCGCTACTGCTCGTAAACAACGCAGGGTTTNATCAAGATAATCTTTCGCTTCGAATGAAATCCTCCGAATGGAGTCGGGTGATCGAGGGCAATTTGTCGGGCACATTTTTCCTCACCCAAGGCTTGATCAAAGGCATGGTGAAAGCGAGATACGGAAGGGTGGTTAACCTCAGCTCGGTAGTNGCCAGAATGGGTAACGCGGGGCAGGCCAACTACGCGGCAGCGAAAGCCGGCTTAGAGGGCATGACTCGCGCTTTGGCTGCGGAATTGGCAGCGCGGAACATTACGGTCAATGCGGTAGCCCCCGGTTTTATTGAAACAGACATGACAGAGGCGTTGAGTGATGCTCAGCGCGAAGAGATGCTAAAGCGCATCCCCGCCAACCGTTTAGGGTCAGTAGATGATGTCGCGGCATTGGTAGCGTTCCTTTGCTCGGACCAGGCTGGCTACATCACAGGAGAGACGCTAAAGGTTAATGGGGGCATGTACCTGTCATAATATTTGGGCCAGGGAGGCCCGAGTCCAAAGGCAAGGACCGCTTCAAAGCAACCTTGCTTTCACTTAAACTAGCGCAAAACGTGCTTTAGGAGAGAAGCTCGATATGAGTACCATCGTTGAACGTGTCACGAAATTAGTTTGCGAACAGCTTGGCGTCAAAGAAGAAGAGGTGACCCTCGAGGCATCTTTTGTCGAAGATCTTGGTGCGGACTCGCTCGACACNGTCGAGCTTGTAATGGCTTTAGAAGAGGAATTTGAAACAGAGATTCCCGATGAAGAAGCTGAGAAGATCACCACTGTGAAAGAAGCAGTCGATTATATCGACNCCCATCTCTAAACCGNAGGCGAGGTTAGGCTAACCGNCGCATTGGTTANCCTGCTCTCATTGNAATAGGCTCCTCGCCATGTCAAAACGTCGCGTTGTCGTCACNGGGCTAGGNATGCTAAGCCCGCTTGGCGCGTCCGTNGANACCTCTTGGGAGGGANTAACCGCTGGCCNCAGCGGCATAGCCCCCATTGCTGCCTTCGATGCGGATAGTTTTCCTGTCCGATTTGGTGGCGCGGTCCCTGAATTTGATATGTCATCGTATCTTCCAGCNAAAGAAGCNAGGAGGATGGANGGNTTTATTCAGTGGGGGCTNGCNGCGGGCATTCAAGCNATTCNTCATTCNGGNCTTGANGACTCTNACTCAGATTTNTCGAGAGTAGGGGTCGCCATGGGNTCTGGAATAGGCGGNATTAACACCATTGAAACCTGNCANCAGGTTCTNTTNGATCGCGGCCCCAATAAGGTCTCTCCNTTNTTCGTGCCNTCCAGCATNATCAANATGGTATCCGGGCANTTATCCATTATGTATGGNTATCGAGGCCCAAATATNGCCATCACNACGGCGTGCACGACGGGAACGCACAACATTGGNTANGCGGCGAGAATGATTGCCTANGGCGATGCNGANNTCATGATTGCNGGCGGNGCTGAAAAAGCCACGTCACCAACCACCATGGCNGGGTTTGCCTCNATGAANGCNTTGAGTGCACGTAANGACTCNCCAACTGAAGCCAGNAGNCCNTGGGATTTAAACCGAGATGGTTTCGTTCTNAGCGACGGAGCAGGTGCCTTAGTGCTTGAGTCTTTGGAGCACGCGACGGCTCGAGGCGCCACTATCTTGGCCGAACTGTCGGGGTTTGGAGCGAGCGCTGACGCTCATCATATGACCTCACCCGCTGAGAACGGGGCAGGAGCTGCTGCGTCGATGCAAGCAGCTCTCAATGACGGTCAACATGTCCCTTCGGATATCAGCTACATCAATGCGCACGGCACCTCGACTCCGCTTGGAGATATTGCTGAAACCGATGCGATTAAGACGGTTTTTGGGGCGCATGCGAGTGTGCTAGCCGTGAGTTCGACTAAGTCGATGACAGGGCACGCACTGGGTGCGGCAGGTGCCATTGAAGCCGTCATCTCAGTGCTAGCCATAAGAGATCAGTGCGCACCACCAACTATCAATCTAGACGACCCGGACCCCGCCTGTGACCTAGATTACGTGCCGCACCAGGCACGCGAGATGGAGATTCGCGCAGCGCTTAGTAATTCTTTTGGATTTGGCGGCACCAATGGGACCCTCATCTTCAAACGCTGGTCGGACTGACCCAGACAAATCCTTGTTGTACCGCGGCCTGGCGTTCGTATCAGTGCTGCTCACTTCTCTTGTTGTGCTAACTGCCGCGTTAGCACTGTTCAAGCCTTTTGACAGTACTAACCACCCGATCATTCGGCTTAAGCAGGGTGAGGGNGCGATTGTGCTCGCATCTAAAGTTAGCGCGCATCGAACGGCCCCGTGGATGAGCTGGCCAGATCGACTCGTCATACGCGCNATGGCNGCTCGCGCACCACTCCAAGCGGGAGAATATGAGATAAGTGCTCACAAGGATCTATGGTCACTCATGCAGGCCATCAAGAGTGGCAAACGATTTAAAAGAACGGTGACACTGNTTGAAGGTTGGACCCTCAAGGATTGGCAACAAGCACTTGAATCAGCCCCTGGGATGCGTGTCTCGCAGCGGGAGTTAACACCAGATTTATCGAACTCACCTGAGAAAGATCTCGGAACGCTTGGCGAAGGCTGGTTCATGCCCGACACTTACCAATATGAGTGGGGCACGGCCGCGGACACTGTTTATGCGAGAGCAAACCAAGCAATGGTCTCTGAATTGCAGCGCTGGATAGCTACGGTGCNCGTCGAAAGCGCTTTCTCTGATCAAGACCGTGGGGTTATCAACCATTTTGAGGCTCGAGACTGGCTAACCCTTGCGTCTATGGTCGAAAAAGAAAGCAGTCATTTTGACGATCAGCGGCAAATCGCTCGAGTATTTTTGAATCGATTGGCGCTTGGCATGAGACTTCAATCTGATCCGACCGTTATCTATGCCTTAGGTAGCGAGTTTGATGGTGATCTCACTCGTCGTGATCTGAAGGTGGATGCACCTCATAACACCTATCGACATAAAGGGCTGCCACCCGGGCCAATCTGTAACCCTGGACGGCAGGCAATTGAGGCGGTTTTCAGGCCTGCCGATGGTGATTGGCTTTATTTTGTTGGGAGGGGCGATGGCACCTCGCAGTTCTCAAAAACGCTACGTGAGCACAACCGCGCTGTGCGGAAATACCAGTTAGGCGTAGAGACTGACCAAGATCGTGGTTAGACTCGGGCACTGGCGACATCTTAGCTTCATTGGCCAAGGTGTTATCAAGGTTCGAGAGAGGTGGACGTTTTGAATCCGGGCAAAATGATCTCCATTGAAGGAGTCGAAGGAGTAGGGAAATCGACGCTTATTCCCATAGTGGCGCAGGAAGTAGAGGCGGAAGGCTACTCAGTTATCATGACACGAGAACCGGGCGGCACCGAAATTGGTGAGCGCGTAAGGGATTTGCTGTTGCATGAGCACGATTCCAATATCGCGCCCGTCACTGAACTTTCCCTAATGTTTGCTGCACGTGCGCAGCACCTGGAAGAGGTCATCAAACCTGCGCTGAATAAAGGTTGCTGGGTGATATGCGATCGATTCACTGATTCGACCTACGCGTATCAGGGCGGTGGCAGGCAGCTTGATCAAACCCTGATCGAATCCATAGAGGTCGCAACCATTAATGCGTTTCAGCCGGACCACACCCTACTGCTCGACTTGGATGTCGAGCTCGGGTTGAAACGCGCAGCCCAAACCGGCGCTAAAGACCGATTTGAATCTGAGAACGTCACGTTTTTTGAACGAGTCCGAAGCGCATATTTGGAGCGAGCCAATCAATTCGATCGTGTACACGTCATTTCAGCTGCGCCCCCTCTGAGTGAAGTNNCGCAATCGGTGCGTGNATGGATTCNCNACATTANNAGNANGNNAAAGCAGTGAATTCCNCTCTACCTTGGCANCAGGAAGCCATAGAGCAATTGCTCGCGCGATGGTACGACGCATTGCTGTCTCACGCGNTAATNGTAGAAAGCAACGACGCCGCNGCGATTGATCGCTTCGNTTNATCGCTGGCNNACGTGCTNATGTGTGANNCGCGTGCANCCCATCCATGTGGNGTNTGTAGANCCTGCCGACTTGNCACCGCGGANACNCATGCNGANCTATTTNTTATTCCGCCGCTTGNTGAAGCCANCATTCGAGTAGANGTGATTCGNGANCTNATNACCTGGAGCCAGAAAACAGCNCAATTAGGCCGAGTNAAAATNGCTGTCATTCAACGCGCCGANCGCATGAATCGCAACGCNCAAAATGCACTGCTGAAATTNNTNGAGGAACCCACNGATCAAACNCTGTTGATTCTCGGNACNTCGAATCCNCAANCGCTANTNNCCACGGTCCGAAGCCGGTGTGANAGGATTGTNCTTAACAANCCNTCTAGCACNGAACTGAGCGATTGGTTACGCCGCGAAAGCAAGACTGAGGATGAATCTGTCATCGCGCTCGCGCTGAGATACGCGGAATTAGCGCCGATGAGAGCGCTTGAGATCATCCAGAATGGTGAAAGCGAGCGGTTTGCGTCCACCGAAGCCGCCCTCGCTGCATGGTTCTCCGCACAGACGGAGACGCTCGAATGTTGTCAGCAGGTCGCGCAACACTGCTCGACCGATGAGGCCTTGTCGATTTTAGCGACGGCCCTGCGGGATAGTCTCCACCACGAATGGAGTGAGGCGACACCCAACCCCTCACCAGAAACGAAAGGTCAATCATCGCTTTCGATAGCAATGAGGCAAGGGGCTGATTGGCGGCAGCGCCTAGAATCTCTGAATCGCATTCAGGTATCGAGGAATCGACTTCAGCATTCCACGGGGCTGAATGACAGCATTCAGTTAGAGTCAATTTTCCTTGAAGTGGGAGCAATGATGACCGCGCGCTGAAACCTTGTTTAACTAACTATAGGTTAAACCCGTATGGTTTAACTCCATGTGGTTTAACCCCCATTGTTTGACCACACAGCGCGCTTCCATCCCGACATGGGGGATGTTGTGCAGGGCCAGTGCTTCAGGCAAACTTTCGCGCAGAGGAGCGGTTATGAGAAATCTCGAGCGACGTAAAAATAAAAGAAACTTAGTGACGCTCGCCATTAACGACTTTCATCAGCTCCAATCCTGGTATATGCCTTTCATTACCAACGGCGGTCTGTTCCTTCAAGGGAATCACGATTACCAATTAGGGGACCAATTTTTTTTGTTGCTCGATCTCTTGGATGAGATCGAGCAGATACCCGTCGCCGTGAAAGTGATTTGGGTTGCCGCGAGCGGCGTTAAGAATCCGCACAAACCGGGGGTGGGCGTTCAGTTTACCGACGCAGATAATGTTGCGAAGGACAAAATCGAAACGCACCTGGCGGGTGCCCAGGGCGCTGTTGGGGCCACTGCGACCATGTGACCCGCATTAGTCTGTAAGCGAGTCGAACTGAATGGATGTTTCAAGCCTAATTGGCCCGCCTACACAGAGTGTTGAAGCTATTGAAGCCTAGCCCATTGCTGAATGGGCCCAAAAATCAGTCCAAAACTCAGCCCAAGAGTCAGGGCAAATAGGAGAGACCAACCCAATGACCTACTGTGTGGCTATTCGTGTTGATGAAGGGCTTTGCTTCATCAGTGATTCACGAACCAATGCCGGGGTGGATAACGTCTCGACCTACTCGAAAATGTACAGTTTCGGAGAACCAGATGCGCGCCAACTGGTCATCCTCTCTGCAGGCAACTTAGCCACCACGCAGGGCGTCATCGCTCGTATCAAGCGAGATCAGAAAGCAGAAGCAGCCCAAAACATCCGTACGTTGCAAACCATCGAAGAAGTCGCTGACTACGTCGGTACACTTAGCCTCGAACAGCAAGAAAAGCATACCGGTGGTGGCAAGACCTTTGAGGCCAGCTTCATTGTTGGCGGGCAAATTAAAGGGCAGAAACACGAAGCTTATCTGGTTTATCCTCAGGGCAACCATATCACCACCTCCAGAGACACCCCTTTCCTGCAAATTGGTGAAAGCAAATACGGTAAACCCATTTTGGACCGGATTATCACGCCTGACGTCAGTCTGGATACCGCAGCACTGTGCGGTCTTGTCTCGATGGATTCAACAATGCAGAGTAATCTGACGGTAGGACCGCCCATTGAGGTCGCAATGTATGAAGAGAGCAGCCTTTCTGTTGAGCGAAAATATCGATTCGATGAAAGCAGCGAATATCTTCGGCAAATTAAGTCCGCATGGGATCAGCGATTAAAAGAAGCGTTCTCGAATATGCCGCCCCTTGCTTGGAGCAAGGCATGGGATCATTCGACTTCCGATCTCGGCAGCTAACGCCTACGGCTATCGCAAAAACCAAGTATCAGTAATGGCTGTGTGGATATGATTCATATCCGACTGGAACTCATCGATCCACTCATGCAGCCCGTCCTGCTCAAGTACNGACTGGACGTCAAGGGCGCTTAATTTCTTCATCATTGTATCGGCTTCACGCTTTGGATCAGTGTGCCTTGGGAGCTTTTCAAAACTCTCTCGAAGGCTTGCAATCGAGTGCATAACGCTCCGGGGAAAGCTCGGGTCGCGCAACAGAAAATCCGTGACCAGCGAGTCTCGCACGCGTTCCTGAACGGCCTGGCGATACATTTGATAGGCGTTCAGCGATGTAAGCACGCCCATCCACAAAATGTTGTCCTCTGCNTGCCCGCGTTGAGGGGCTCGCTCCATTAAATTCAAGCAGCCCACATCGATAACACGAGTGGTCATGTCAGCCCGCTCGATGCTTCGTCCAATTTTCAAAAAGTAGTGGGGAGGCTGTCTACTCAAGCTACCGCTCAAATACCCGGTCAGTTCGAGACAAAGGTCAATCACGTTGCTCAGCAAATTGAATCGATTGTCTCGACTAATTCGACCAAGATCATTTTGCTGCAAGAGAAGATGCAACTCGTTCATCTTCTCCCAGGCTTCATTGGGCATTAAATCTCGACTTGTTCTCACATTCTCTCGCGCTTGGTTCACGCAAAAGCGCAGCGAGCAGCGCGGATCATCCAGTAAAAATTGAACCACATTACGCTCGTTGGCGTGCTTGAAACGTTTGTGGAAAGCATCCTCGTAGCCCGTGATTTGTACAAGGGCAGGCCACAGGAACTGAACATTAGGCACATCCAGCACTAAGTTGGTGTACACCGAGAGCAGGCGGGCCGTTGACTCCGCTCGCTCAAGGTAACGACCAAACCAATATAATCTCTCTGCGACTCTGGACAGCATGTTCGCCCCATTCCCTCCTAGTCAATGACCCAGGTGTCTTTGCTCCCACCGCCTTGGGAGGAATTCACGACCAATGAGCCCTTGACGAGTGCAACACGAGTCAAGCCGCCGGCTGTGACGTGAGACTCTGACCCTTGCAAGATAAAAGGGCGAAGGTCCACATGACGCGGCTCTAAATCCTGATCGATGACTGTGGGCGCTGTCGACAGGCTAATGATGGGTTGCGCCATATAGTTCCGTGGCTGCTTCTTGATCGCTTTTGTAATCTCATCAAAGGCTTTATCACTAGCTGCCGAACCAATAAACATGCCGTAGCCCCCCGATTCGTTCGCTGGCTTTACGACCAACGACGCTAAGTTATCGAGCACGTACGCACGTTGATCAGGATCCGAGCATAAGTAGCTCGGCACATTGGGTAGGATCGGCTCCTCTCCCAGGTAGTANCGAATCATGTCTGGAACATAGGTGTAAACGACTTTNTCNTCAGCGACNCCNACGCCTGGAGCGTTNGCTAGCGCTACATTTCCNGCNAGCCAGGCACGCATTAAACCNGGCACGCCCAGCATNGAGTTCGGNTTAAAAACGTCAGGATCAAGAAATAGATCATCGATTCGCCGATAGATGACATCGACTCTTGCNGGGCCACGAATNGTCTTCATGTAAACGCAGTCGTCNGTATCNACGAANAGNTCACTCCCNTCAACGAGTTCTACGCCCATNCTCTGAGCAAGAAAAGCGTGCTCAAAATAGGCTGAATTGTAGATTCCGGGTGTGAGTAGCACGACCTCAGGCTGCCTGGTTGCTCTGGGTGACAATGAGCACAACGTGTCGAACAATTGANAGGGATAGTTATCCATGGACCGTATCGACAGTCGGTTCAGCAGTTCTGGCACGATCCGCTTGCTGACATTCCTGTTCTCGAGCATGTAGGACACCCCCGATGGCACCCTCAAATTGTCNTCGAGCACGAAAAAGCGACCTTCATGATCACGAATGAGGTCCGAGCCGCAAATGTGCGCCCAGACGCCAAATTTGGGCCTAACGCCTTTGCACTGGGGCCGGAAGTCTTTCGAAGACAACAAAATGTCTGACGGGATGATGCCGTCATTGATAATCTGCTGCTCGTTGTAAATATCGTTAATAAACAGATTGAGCGCCTTTAAGCGCTGCTTTAGGCCCCGTTCAACGCCGTCCCACTCATGGCCTCGAATAATTCGCGGCACCATGTCGTAAGGCCATTGCCGATCGATATTGGCGCCATCTGAATAGACGGTGAAGGTGATACCGAGCGTTCTGATCGCTAGTTCAGCGGCATCCTGTTTGGTCTTAACCGCGGCAGGATCGAGTTTCCGGAGATATTGAGCCAGCGGGGCGAGACCAGGACGCGCTCTGTTCGAGCGCTTAAATACCTCATCAAAGGAATTCTTATTGTCTGGATAATCTAATAAATTCAATGAATTACTCTAATGATCGATTAAATGTTCTAGAAGCTTGTAATCCGTTTCATGCATGCCGAGACCAAAGTAAGTGCGCAGGGCTCTTTGATTGTCTCGTTCAGCGTACAGTCTGATTCCGATGACATCAGGTATTTCCCGGGCTAGTTTTTGGACCTCATGATACATGGCGGTAAACACGCCTTGTTCGCGACTATCGGGGCTCACGTAGACACTCTGAATCCACCAAAATAGTCCATTACGCCAATCGCTCCACTCGAACGTGATGCCTAGGCAACCGGTGATTTGCCCGCNAGTATCGGGCTCAAAGACCAGATAGAACCCTAATTCTGGATTGCGCACCATTCGTTCAACACCTGCCGATATCGTGCCCCAATCCAAGGCTTTGGATTCTGTCTCCATGGCCATCGCCTGATTAAATCGCGCAATTAATTCGGCGTCTTGGACCGATGCTGTTCTAACTGTCATTGCTTGTCTTCTGTTCTTGTCAAATTGCTTGTTAAAACTCACCAGGTGCGTTGAGCAGAGCACTGGTTGACTGCATATCTACCGATTAATTCGCTACGAGCGTTGCGTCGGTTCATCGGTTGAGGGTGCGAATCTCGGATTATCTGAGAACCTGTGCCTTTTAGGTGCGGCCGCTAACGACCGGGGAGTCAGTTAACNGGCCTGTTGCGCTATTTCTCGCGCTGTTTTCTCGCGCTGTTTTCTCGCGTTGTCTCCCGTGTCAGGGTTCGCGCTTATTGTGCTGCTTGATTTCAAGCTTAATGACACGCGNGCGACCGCGATATCAGAGTGTCTGGATTATTTCGCAACAACTCTATCCGTGGGCTCGATCAACAAAGCCCAACGCATATATTACCAGTTCAATAATCCTGAATCCCAGCGCAAAAAGGGCTTACGTACTGATTAATAATGCAAACCAAGGGGTGTTGACGGTTTTCTCCGGCAAGACGCAAAGTGAAAGACTCTGAAGATCCAGTGCCACGTGATTACGGTCTGGTGGTCTGCACCCTCGAGCAAAGGTAAGGTAGGCGCTTGGCTATAAGAATGAGAACGTTATGGAACTTTTAATGTTAGTCAGCGCGATTGCGTTGCTGCAGTTTTGGGGGTTTGGCCTCATGGTCGGACGCGCGCGGGGACTTTACGACGTCCCGGCACCTTTGACTTCCGGTCATGAAATATTCGACCGCTGGTTTCGAGTTCATTACAACACCATGGAGCGTTTGGTGATCTTGATTCCCACACTGTTCGCTTTTGGATATCTTTGGGGGCAGTACCCGGCNGCGGGCTTAGGCGCGATTTACCTGGTTGGGCGGCAGATTTACGCGCTCCAGTACGTGAGAGACCCCAAATCAAGAGGGTTAGGCATGCTAATCGGAGAGCTTCCACTACTGGTGCTCATGCTGGGCAGTGCCGTCGGCGCCATCGTTCACCTCATTTGGTAGTGATTGCCTATTGCAGCTTTCTGATGAGGTCATCTGCGGCGTCTAGCCTGGATTATTTCAATCAGAGTGCTTCTCAGGTATCCGGCGAGCGTCTTTTTGGCTGGCTATCCTTTGATCCAGGGCGATTATGGCATTCACCGGGTGAATCTCCTGCAATTGGGTTATACCGTCTCTCGGACTCGTGGTATAACGAATTTCGAGGGAAGGGAATCAAACAGTGGAACAAATAGAGGAACAAAGATGGTTGCAGTGACCTATCACGCCCCCACCAGCCTAGATGAGGCGGTGGCGTTGCTATCCAGCAGCGAGTTNCCCGCAAAGGTGCTCGCCGGTGGAACGGATCTCATCATTCAAATGCAAAAGCTGGTNACCGAGCAGCGCCTGATCGTCGATTTAAAAAAGATCGATGGCATGCAATCAGCCACGCTATCTGACGAGGGCTTGATATTGGGTCCATCGCTCTGCTGTGCGAAGTTGACCAGGCGTGACGATATCAAAGCGGTATTCCCGGGGCTTGTGGAGGCCGCTTACTTGATTGGATCTTCGCAGNTTCAAGGGCGGGCCAGTGTCGGCGGGAATCTGTGTAATGCGTCTCCGGCGGCTGATACGATCCCCGCACTCATCGCTAATCGTGCAGTTTGTCAGATTGTTGGGAAGGCCGGAGAGCGCTCAGTTCCCGTTGAGTCATTCGTAGTAGGGGTAGGCAAAAACTGCCTGGAATCCGATGAAATCCTAAAGGCGATTGTCATCCCTCATCCTGGCAAGGCGACCAGCGACGCCTATCTCAGATTTATTCCTAGGACCGAGATGGATATCGCGGTAGCCAGCGCCGGCGCCAGTATCAGCCTTGGCTCGGATGGCATTTGCACCGATGCGCGAGTGGCGATTGGTGCCGTGGCGCCGACTGCATTAGTCGTTGAAGAAGCAGCGCAAAAGTTAATTGGTCAGCCCATCAATGAGGCTACTTTGGAGGCAGTGTCGCAGGCAGCCAGCGATGCGTCGGCGCCTATCTCAGACAGAAGAGGGACTGCCGAATTCAGGNGTCATGTTGTCGGCGTCCTCGCCAAGCGAGCCGTCATGGCAGCGGCAGACCGCGCTAAGGAGAAATGATGAAAACACACGTCGAAACGACGATTAATGGGGAAACAGTCGAATGCCTGATCGACCCATCAAGCACTTTGCTGGGCATGCTTCGGAATGATCTTGGTATGACGGGCACCAAAGAAGGTTGCGGATCAGGAGATTGTGGTGCCTGTTCCGTAGTGATGGATGGTGAGCTTGTGTGCTCTTGTCTGGTCCTTGGCGTTGAAGCGTCA
Source organism: Gammaproteobacteria bacterium (assembly GCA_002728935.1). The sequence continues at coordinate 15,986 of PBWF01000014.1, forward strand.
GGGGCTGCCATTGAAACCATCGAAGGGGTTGCGGACCGAGACCAGCTCCATGTCATTCAAGAGAAGTTTCTTGAACACGCGGCCCTGCAATGCGGCATCTGCACGCCGGGATTGATTGTGTCTACAAAAGCCCTGTTAGCCGAAAACCCAAATCCCACCGAAGAAGAAGCGCGCTACTACTTAGCGGGGAATCTTTGCCGGTGCACCGGTTATGACAAGATTATTAAGGCAGTAATGGATGCTGCATCAGCATTGCGGGAGGCCTAAACCCATGAGTGAAGCACGACAATTTCAGCATATCGGTCAGCGGACGATACGCCCCGACGGATTCGATAAGGTAACCGGCAGGGCCAATTACGGCGCCGACTTTAGTTTGCCGGGCATGGTGTGGGGAAAGATCCTTCGTAGTCCTTACGCCCACGCCAAAATAACGAAACTCGATGTCAGTAAGGCCGAGGCGCACCCCGATGTTTTGGCAGTAGCAACACACCAGGATTTGCCCTCGGTGAATGCAGAAGCCTTTGCCGCGGGCGAGACGGCGATGGATGTGCTTGACCTCGCGCGCAATGTGCTTGCGGACCAAAAAGTGCTGTATCACGGTCACGCGATTGCTGCTGTTGCAGCCAAGACAGAAGCAGCTGCGGAAGCCGCGCTCGATCTCATAGAGATTGAATACGAGGTGCTTACACCGGTCGTAACGCTCGACGCAGCAATCGCGGCAGACGCTCCCGTGTTACACGAGGACATGTTGACCCAAGGCCTCGATCAGCCAGCCACGGAACCTTCGAATATTGCGTCGCGCATGGAACTAAAAAAAGGGGACATAGAAGCAGGATTCAAGGAGGCCGACGTCATTGTTGAGCGGATCTATGAAACGCCAACGGTTCATCAGGGTTACATTGAACCGCATGCCACCGTGGTTAGATATGACGATAAAGCGCCTTCCCTCGTTTGGGCGTCAACCCAGGGGCATTTTGACGTCAGGGCCGCAGTCTCCAAGCTGCTAAAAATGAAACTTGGCCAAATCAAAGTCATCGCGAGCGAAATTGGCGGCGGCTTTGGTGGCAAGACGACGGTTTACCTTGAACCGGTGGCTATGATCTTGTCGAAAAAGTCGGGTCGTCCGGTCAAGATGGTGATGAGTCGTGAGGAGGTGTTCAGGGCATCTGGGCCAGCCTCCGCAAGTCGCTCCAAAGTCCGCATTGGCGTCAAGCAAAATGGTGAATTGGTCGCCATGGAGGCGAGCCTTCATTTTGAAGCAGGCGCATTTAAGGGATCTCCCATGGGACCAGGGTGTATGACCATTTTCACGCCTTACGATGTCCCCAATATGTATGTCGAGGGCTTTGACGTTGTACTCAACAAACCCAAGGTTGCCGCGTATCGCGCACCTGGCGCCCCTCAGGCCGA
>PBWF01000015.1 GCA_002728935.1 Gammaproteobacteria bacterium
TCCTGTCCAACCGCGAGGGCGATGTCGTTTATGGAACTAGCGGCGTGGCCGTTCCGGGCTATGAATTCCGACTTGTCGATGAGGCCGGAAGCGAAGTCGGGGTCGGCGAGATTGGCGAACTGCTTGTCGCTGGCGACTCCGCTGCTGACGGATATTGGAACCAGCGAGACAAAAGCCGCGCCACCTTTGAGGGCGTCTGGACCCGCACCGGCGACAAATACGAACGCCGCGAGGACGGGCGGTTGGTTTATTGCGGTCGCACTGATGACATGTTCAAGGTATCTGGGATCTGGGTCTCGCCCTTCGAGGTCGAACAGTCGATAGTCGCGCATGATGACGTTATCGAGGCCGCCGTTGTTCCTGCTACTGACAATAACGGGCTTCTGAAGCCGAAAGCGTTCGTGGTGCTGAAAGGTAATGTCGATACAGAAGGCATCGACGATTCCGTCAAAAAGCATGTTCAGGAAGATATTGGCAAGTGGAAATATCCGCGCTGGGTCGAAATCGTTGAGGATCTTCCGAAGACGGCAACGGGAAAAATTCAGCGGTTCAAGCTTCGAGAGGAGGCATGATGGCAGGCCTTGCTTGGCAGGACGACGCCACCGGGTTTTTGCAGCTGGCGGGACGGCAGATCGAATATGGCATGTGGGGGCCTGCCCCTGGGACCGGCAAGGCNGGATCGCNGGNTGCCGCNCCGACGATCGTTCTGCTCCATGAAGGGCTNGGNTGCGTCGCGCTNTGGCGTNATTTTCCNNANCAGCTGGCNCGGGCGACCGGCTGCGGNGTNTTCGCTTTCTCGCGCCCTGGATATGGCCAGTCCGATCCGAAGCCTCTGCCATGGCCGCTTGATTACATGANCCGTGAGGCTGCCGAAACCTTGGCNCCGGTGCTCGATGCGCTGGCGGCGCCAGCGGTTGTTCTTATTGGTCACAGCGATGGCGCGACAATCGCTGCTATCCATGCCGGTAGTGTTGAGGACAGGAGGCTTTGGGGCGTGGTTCTGATGGCGCCGCATTTCTTCACCGAACCGGAGGGCCTGGCGTCGATNGCCGAGGCAAGGACGGCTTATGACAGCGGTGATCTGCGTGTGCGGCTTNGNAAATACCACCGNGATCCAGACAATTGTTTCCGTGGTTGGAATGACAGTTGGCTGCATCCGGATTTCNGCGACTGGAACGTTTCTGACTGCCTTGANTACATCCGGGTGCCGGTGNTGGTCCTGCANGGTGAAGAGGACCAGTATGGTAGCNTCGCTCAGGTGGATGAGGTNGCCGAGCGATGCTATGCACCGGTCGACGTAATGATGATTGAATCCTGCAGACATACGCCGCATTTCGATCAGGCNGAGGCAACNCTTGCTGGTATTGCATCATTCTGCAACCGCCTGCGTCAGATCAATCTCTAGCAAAATATGAATTATAGTGCATAATATCTGCATTAAAAAACTAAATTCTTACAGTGTTTCCAAAATAGTTGCATAATAATGCACTAATCTTTTGACTTAGCTTCTAATTTGATAAACGGTTTTCCAACCGGAGGATGTTTATGNCCAAGATGATCGATTTCCAGACCGAACCATCGCGCTATCGTCATTGGCGCGTGTCTTNCGATGGCTCATTAGCGCGCGTGGTGATGGATGTCGACGAGACAGGCGGCCTGTTCGACGGATACGAGTTAAAGCTCAACTCCTATGATCTTGGCGTGGATATCGAACTTGCGGACATCATNCAGCGGATGCGGTTTGAGCATCCTGAGGTGCGTGTAGTNGTNCTGGANTCGGGCAAAGACCGAATATTCTGTGCTGGCGCAAACATTCGGATGCTGGCTGGCGCGGCTCATGCTCACAAGGTCAATTTCTGTAAATTCACNAATGAAACACGCAACGCCATGGAGGCCGCTGAGGTCGATTCCGGACAGAAATATATTGCCGCCGTGCGCGGTGCGTGCGCCGGTGGCGGTTACGANCTCGCNCTGGCTTGTAATTACATCATGCTTGTCGAGGATGGCTCGTCGACGGTGGCACTTCCTGAAGTGCCGCTNTTGGCGGTGCTTCCGGGAACTGGTGGGCTGACGCGGCTGACCGACAAGCGGCAGGTGCGGCGCGATCTGTGCGACGTTTTTTGTGCGATGGAAGAAGGGGTCCGCGGCCAGCGGGCGCGTGACTGGCGGCTTGTTGATGAGGTTGTGCCGAATTCAAAATTTGATGAGACTGTGACCGAGCGGGCCAAAACATTTGCCGCCGCGGCGCCTCGACCCGCCGCAACAGGCATCGCCTTGACGCCACTACGCCGCGACATTGCCGATGATGGCTCGATCGCTTACAGCACCATCGAGGTGGCTATGGATCGTGCCAAAGGCGTGGCGACAATCACCATCCACGGCCCGGATGATGATGCGCCAACCGATATGGATGCCTTCACGGCGCAAGGGGCTGAATCCTACATGCTGCGTCTAGCGCGCGAACTCGACAACGCGATCCTGCATTTGCGTCTGAATGAACGTGAGGCTGGCTTGTTGCTGTTCCGCAGCCAGGGCGACCCGAATAGGTTCCTCGCGCATGAGGCGTTGCTTTGCGAAAATGCCGATCACTGGCTTGCGAATGAGGTCCTATGTTTTTGGAAGCGGGTACTGAAGCGGGTTGATGTAACATCACGCTCACTCGCCGGTCTGGTCGAACATGGGTCCTGCTTTGCCGGCATCCTCGCCGAACTGCTGTTCGCGGTCGATCGCAGCTACATGATGGAAGATGAATTCGAAGGTGATAACAGGCCACTTGCAACCATCACCATGTCGCCGGCCAATTTTGGCCTGTTCCCAATGGCTAACGGTATCAGCAGGCTAGCAACCCGCTTTCTAGGCGAACCGGACAGCCTCGCCGCCGCCAAGGCGGCGCAGGGCACTGCGCTCGAGGCCAATGCGGCTCGTGAACATGGCCTTGTTACCTTTGCTTATGACGATGTGGACTGGGAGGACGAGGTGCGCATCTTCGTCGAGGAACGTGCAAGTTTTTCTCCCGATGCGATGACTGGCATGGAGGCTAATCTGCGTTTTGCCGGGCCGGAAACGATGGAGACACGTATTTTTGGGCGGCTTACCGCCTGGCAGAATTGGATTTTCCAGCGGCCCAACGCCGCTGGTGAGGAGGGGGCTCTGCAGCGCTACGGAACTGGTGTGCGCGGCAAGTACAATATGGAACGCGTCTGATAGCGTGGCCGTTTTACGAGGATGTGAATGATGCAGAATGTGATGAATGTTAGCTATGACACGAAAATTCCAAACAACGTCAACCTGTCCTCGGACCGCCGCGTCCTGAAGGCGCTTGAAAAGTGGCATCCCGGTTATATCGACTGGTGGACGAAGCTTATCCCGCAGCAATTTCAGGATGCCAAGGTCTATCTTCGTACTGCCATAGGGGTTGAGACAGGCGGTTGGGCAAAGTTTGATTATGTGAAAATGCCGGAATACCGGTGGGGTATCCTTCTCGCGCCGCAGGTCGAAGACCGCCGTATTCCGTGTGGTGAGCATGCCGGCGAGCTGGCGTGGCAGGAAGTGCCAGGCGAATACCGCGCGATGCTGCGTCGCCTTATCGTGATCCAGGGTGACACAGAGCCGGGCTCGGTCGAGCAGCAGCGCTTTCTTGGTCTGACCGCGCCATCGCTCTATGACATGCGCAATCTGTTCCAAGTCAATGTAGAGGAAGGCCGCCATTTATGGGCAATGGTCTATCTTTTGCAAAAATATTTTGGCGCGGATGGACGCGAGGAGGCTGACATGCTGCTACAGCGAAGCTCTGGATCAGACGAGGCGCCGCGCATGCTTGGGGCTTTCAACGAGGAAACCCCAGACTGGCTGTCATTCTTCATGTTCACCTATTTCACCGACCGCGATGGTAAGATGCAGTTGGAAAGCTTGGCTCAGTCTGGGTTCGACCCGCTAAGCCGCACATGCCGCTTCATGCTGACCGAGGAAGCACATCATATGTTTGTTGGGGAGACGGGCGTCGGCCGCACCATTCAGGCGACTGTTGACGCGATGACAGCGGCTGGAATTACTGACCCCTATGACACCAACCGCATCCGTGATCTTGGTGTAATCGATCTACCGACAATTCAGAAGAAGTTGAACCTTCATTATTCGCTGTCGCTTGACCTGTTCGGCAACGAGGTGTCGACAAACGCCGCGAATGCTTTCAATGCCGGCATCAAGGGCCGCTACATGGAGCATCGTCTTGACGACGATCATCAGCTGCAGCGTGATACCTACGATGTGAAGATGGTCAGTGATGACCAAATTGTCACCGAGCAGATGCCAGCGCTGAACGCCATCAATATGCGACTTCGCGACGATTATGTGAAGGACGCCTCAGGTGGCCTGACACGGTGGAACAAGATTATGAAGCGCAAGAATGTAGATTTCGAGTTTCGGCTGCCGCACGAGGGCTTCAACCGAAATATCGGGGTATTCGCGAATGTCAGCGTCGACCCGCAAGGCAACATCATCAGTCCCGACAGCTGGGAGGCGCAGATGGCCGAATGGCTGCCAACAAAGGCCGATGGTGAATTCATCCAGTCGCTGATGAAGCCCTGTTATGAGCCAGGCCGATATGCAAGCTGGATTGCGCCGCCAAAGGTTGGCATCAACAACCAGGCCGGTGATTTCGAATATGTGAAGCTTCACATGGCATAATTAGGCGGCGACTAAAGGAAGATCGATATGAAGATCAACATCACCTATGCAACGATCCTGGGCACCTCGCAGATGCTTGCTGAGGATCTCGAGGACGCGTTGTCGGGCGCGCACGAGGTCGTGGTTACCGACATCATGCATGTGTCGATAGACGATCTCTATGATGGGTCGCTTTATGTGTTTATCTCCTCAACTACAGGCCGCGGCGAGATACCGGAATCAGCGACTGATTTCGTCGCCGACCTGAATGACATAAAGCCAGACCTGTCAGCGTTGAATTTCGCTATCTTCGGACTTGGCGATATGGGCTATGCCGAGACCTTCAACATGGGCAGCCAGCGGCTTGCCGATCTGCTGAAGGGATGTGGGGCGACGCAGATCGGCGAGCGTGGACTTCACGACGCCTCAACTGGTGACGAGCCAGAGGATATCGCAGTTCCATGGCTTGAGGGCATCATCACTCAGTATCCCGCACTCGCGCAGGCGGGGTAAGGTGCCGGGGGCTTGACGCATGGCAGTCAATACCCAAGACCTGGATCCAGCTTTGGTTGAATTGACGCGTCGCATTGGCTTCCATGTTAGGTCTCTGCGCCGCGCCAATGGACTGTCGCGGCGCACCCTCAGTGAAAATTCTGGTGTCTCGGAACGATATCTGGCGAAGTTGGAGGCCGGCGACGGAAATGTCTCGGTTGGTATTTTGTATCGCCTATCTCTGGTATTTGGCTGCGCTGTTGAATCTCTTGTTGCGGGCGGCAAGTTTTCCAAGTCCGAGAAGAGCCATCGCATTGCTCTAGTGGGCGTGCGCGGTGGAGGTAAGACGACGCTTGGTAAGGCCATTTCATCAGCTCTGGGTGTCGATTTCATCGAGATATCGAAACAAATTACCGCTATCAGCGGCTTGGCTGTCCGTGAGATGATTTCGCTTTATGGTCAAGAAGGTTTCCGTCGGTACGAACAGGATGCCATAGCTGCTATCCTCAAGGGTCAGGAAAAGGTCATTATCGCGGTCGGTGGTGGGATCGTTGAGACGCCGGAGAATTACGAATTCCTTTTGCGGCATTTTCACACTGTTTGGATAAAGGCCAGCCCGGCAGAGCATATCGAGCGTGTTCAAAATCAGGGTGATTATCGTCCCATGCGTGGTTTCGATGCTGCCGAAGAGCATTTGCGCAATATTCTCGGTCGACGGGAGCTGGAGTTCAGTCGCATGGACTTTGAGCTAAGCACTGAGGGTGTGGATTTGGCGCAATCCATCTCGGANCTAAAGGCGATTATTGACGATAATGCCCTTTTACAGTCCTAGGTGGGACCTTTTATGTTCTAAATGGAGGGTGTGCCAAATTATTGCATGTCATCTTGTCGAGCGATGACAGGAATTTCGTTCAGAGTTACGTCTCAGCGGCGTTTTCCCAGCCATGGTTTGAAGGAAGCAGAGGTATGACGGACATGATTGCCGATTGCCGGTTTGATTTTTCCGGTGCCAATGTCGCCGTTACTGGCGGAGGTCAGGGCCTTGGCCGTGCATATGCAAAGGCGTTCGCCGAGGTTGGAGCCACGGTTTTTATTCTTGAGCGGAATTATCAGAATGCTTGCAATGTTGTGTCTGAGATAACTGAATCTGGCGGTAAGGCAATTGCTTACGAGCTCGATGTTGGAAATGCGAAGGATATAACCAAGGTATTTGAAAACGTTATCGCGCAATATTCTTCGATTGATGTTTTGATCAACAATGCCGCTATTTTCACAACGCTCGACATGAAGCCATTTTATGAGATCGACCCAGATGAATGGCGTGATGTAATCAATGTGAATCTCAATGGCGTATATCAATGTTCACGCCAAGTGGTTGACGCGATGAGGCACAATGGGTTTGGGCGAATAGTGAATGTCGGATCCGCTGCGGTAACTATGGGGCGTCCAAACTACACCCATTATGTTGCTTCAAAATCCGCGCTCGTGGGGATGTCGCGCTCTATGGCAAGAGAATTGGGGCCGTTTGGTATAACTGTTAACACTATAATGCCGGGCGCCACATTTACCGAGATAGAGCGCAAGACAGTGACGCCACAACAGAAAGACGCCATCGTTGCCAGCCAGTGCATTCAAAGACCGGCAACGCCTGACGATATTATTGGGACCGTTCTGTTCCTGTGTTCACGGGAGGCTGGCTTTATTACGGGGCAATCAGTCACCATTGATGGCGGTGCGACTCACAGCTGAATTTTTTGTTATGTCTGCGATTTCAACCTCTCGCGCGAACTGGAAAACGCGCGCAGGAAAATCAAAGACGCGATCGCCGCCGCGCAGGCCGAGACCTGCCAGATTGGCACTAGCATGAGTATTCCAAGGCCCGCGAGACAGCCAACTATTGGTTTGCTCAAAGGCCTGAACATATAGGCTTCCACAGCAATAGCTAGTGACGCCAAACCAAGGCACGCAAAGCAGAACGACACCGCTATATCGAGTGGCGAGCCGTCCAATAGCAATGCGTTGTTAAACAGAAATGCGAATGGAACGACAAACGCGCCAATCGAAATCTTGACTGCATTGACAGCTATTTCCAACGGGTTGCAATTGGCAATCGCGCTCGCAGCATATGCAGCCACCGCCACCGGTGGTGTCAGCGCCGACATCACGGCGAAATAAAACAGGAAAAACTGCGCTGGCAAGGTTGGCAGGCCAAGATCATACAGTACGGGGCTGATCAAAACGGCAGCTAGGATATAAGCGCTTGGCGTGGGCATGCCCAGCCCAAGCAGTATTGTGACGACCGCCGCAACAATAACTGACATGTAGAGGTTGTCGCCGGCAATCGTAAAAACAAGGAAACTGAATTTTGAGGCTAGACCAGTCATTGTAATGCCGCCAATGACAAGTCCGGCTGCTGCGCAGGCACCTACGACCGGGATCATCCGCGCCGCTGCGACCGCAAGGATCTCATATATGGCGGAGAAGCTGAGTCGCGTTATGGATTTACATGTTGAAACCAACAAAACCACAACCAGCCCATAAACTGCGGAATAGGCAGGTGTGTACCCCTCAAGCAAACCCCACGAAATAGCTATCAGCGGTAATATGAACAGCCATCCATTCGAGAGGGTCTTTCGGAGGCCGGGAATTTCATCTGGTCTAAGGCCCTTTAAGCCGGTTTTGACGGCGCGAAGATGTACCTGAAGGTAAATAGGGAGGTAAAACAGGATTGCTGGGATGATAGCCGCTAGCGCAATGTCGCGGTAGGGGATGCCGGTATATTCCGCCATGATGAAGGCGGCCGCACCCATGACTGGTGGAAGCAGACTGCCGCCGGTTGACGCTGCCACTTCCACGCCNCCCGCAAAACTTGCTTTATAGCCAAGGCGCTTCATGATTGGGATTGTTATCGCACCTGTGGTGACGACATCGGAGGTTGGACTTCCGGAAATTGTTCCATACAGGCCGGATGAAATCACGGCGATTTTTGCGGGGCCACCGGCAGTTTTCCCGGTCAACGCGGACGCAAGGTCAAAGAAAAACTCTGATCCACGACAACGCTCCAACGCCGAGCCGAACAAGACGAACAAGAAGGCGTAAGTGCTGGCCACCTTAAGGGGAACACCAAAAAGACCGTCTGTTGTAAAAATTGACACGTCAAGGAAATGAGCCAGCTCAATGTGGCCATGGCCAAATGCGCCGGGTATGAAGTGTCCGAACAAATTATATGCGATAAACAAAAGCACAATCGCTGTCAGGCCAAGGCCAACAGACCGGCGCATCGCCTCAATCGTAAGCAGGATGATGCTAGTCGCGGCCCAGCTATCATACAGCGACAACGGATCGAAAAGTGTTATGCGTTCCGCGATGACATCCGCGTTCCACAAGAAGTAGCTTCCAACAATCAGCGAGATGCCACTGAGAAGCCAGTCAGAGCGTCTGGGCGTTGTTTCAGGCGCGCTAGTCGGGGCGATATAGAGGAAGCTAAGCGCCAGCATGGTGCTGTAGAAGCTGATTATGATCGAGAGAACATCCAGCCGCGACAGCGTTGCAGAATACAACACCCAAACTGAGATAGTCGCGCCCAGCGCCTTTGTGACATGGCCCGGCAGGCCAGAGAGTTGCCGCCTGTTACCCGTATCAAATGCTAATGAAAACAGAGACATTGGTGTTCAGTAATCTTTTGGGGATAGTGACAAATCACGAAAATGAACAGGCCTGACCATCTTGGGTCAGGCCTGTGCCCTTTCATAAGGTGTCAGTTATATGCCGCCTTTGCCTGCGGATGATATGATATGGCTTTTGAGCCACCCATGAGGCCGACTGACAATGGCTTCATGGCCTTGTGAACGCCTCTGACAAGTTCGATATTTTCCACCAACGCGGTTGTCACATCGCTTACCATTTTTGGNTCGGCATCGGCCCTTACGAAGAGTTGTGCCGACAGGGTTGGTGTTACGACATCGCTGCTGGACCAGTCATAGGCCGAATTCTCAATCGTGTAAGTGCCGATNTTCCAATCAGCGGTGACCGACGAGGTTGCATCACTGTCAATTTCGACAAGTACCAAATCCAATGCCTCAGCCAACTGCCGTATTGAGCGATGATTAACGAACAGTGAATTNAGCAGCACATCGGCGCGTCGGTCACGCATCAGTTCACCCTGTTCCTTGGAAGCGGCGAATACTACATCTCCACCCCAGGATTTGATTTGGTCAGCATCGGCGCCCGCCGCAGCAAGCATTGAGGCACCAACTTGGCTGGCAACATTGCCCCGCTTGTTGAGCANGACNCGGACGGGGGCCTTGTTTTTCGCAATGTCAGACAGCTTCGAAATNCCGTGCTTTTTTGCAAAATCNTTATTCATGATCATTTGCATTGGCGCCCATGTGTACATTACGGCAACAGTACGAATTCCATCGATTGGCTNCTTGAATGGTGCCTTGCCGTCTCGAGCAAGAACCGCTTCCGCGTCATGGATAAGCGCTAGATCACATTTGCCCTGTTCCAACAGCCCTACATTCGCGAAGCCACCCCCAGATGTTTGGTATGTCACTATTGAACCGGGATGGGACTTCTTGACTGCGGCATCGACGCCGGCTCCTAGCATAGACCAAAGACCGCCTGGGCTGGCACCACAAAGGGTCAGGTTATAAGCCGCGTTGGCTGACGTCGCGAAACTGATCATCCCAGCTGCAAATAATGCAAGAATCTTTTTGGATTTCATTGTAGCGCTCCTCCGTATGTTGTGTTCAAAAGCCACAAATCATTTAGCTGATGAATTAAATAGCGATCCAAGCTACTCACAGGTTGTCAATTGTAAGTTCCTGATGCTTACTTAGACCTCTAATTTAAGGTGATTGGAAAAGCTTGTGACTGTCAAGGACAAACGTTGTCAGGTTTTATCCTCCATTCACGGGAGTCACCCCATGCGGTCACCCACAGCAAAGCAGGGGTCTGTGTAATGACGAATTCGAAGAGAGACTTCTCAACTTGTGGTCCGGGTGACCTCGTGCTGGCCAACAGGATTCTCTTCAAATATGGCGTTGTTGACGGATTTGGGCACGTGTCCCTGCGCTGCCAAGATAATCCTGAACAATTCTGGCTGGCACGAAATTGTGCGCCGTCACTTGTCGGCATTGATGACATCATTAGGCATGATCTAGACGGTGAAACGGTCGAANATGTGGATCACAGACTGTATCTTGAGCGCTTTATACACGCTGCAGCCTTTCAACGGCGTGACGACATTNGCGCGGTTGTCCACAGCCATTCGTGTTCTATGGTTGCGTTTAGTGTGTCCAAGGTTCAAAAACTGGTTCCTGTCTGGCATATGGNGGGGTTCCTTGGCCGGAATGTNAAGATATTTGATACCGAGGACAAGTTTGGCAGCGAGACAGACTTGCTGATCACGGATATGGAGAAAGCGTCCGCTCTGGCTGACTGTCTTGTTGATTCTGACGTTGCGCTTATGCGTGGTCATGGTGCCACAATTTATGGACGCACCTTGCCGGAGGCTGTTTACCGTGCAATCTATGCGGAGCTTAACGCCCAGATACTTTTGAACTCTGCCGCAATGGGGACCTTCAAGGCGCTTAGTGTGGGAGAATGCAAAGCTACAGTGGAGCGGATAAGTCCCCAGATCGGGCGCGCCTGGGATCTTTGGGTGCGGGAAGTTGAACGCGACTGATTATGGGCTGGTTTTGCTTTTGACATATAGACGGGACTGAAAAAGGGACAGGGTTGGCAAAAACACTATGGCGCATGAAACATTGGCAAACAGTGAACCGTTCCTACTGTCTGATGAAAGGCTGGCGCATTTAGTGCGACTTGTGGCCAAGGGGTTTTCCCGTTGCCTGCAAATTCGGTTGGCNGAACATGGGGTCAGCTTTGGGCACTGGACCTACCTTCGCGTTTTGTGGGAACAGGATGGTATTACGCAGCGTGACCTTTCAACGCGACTTGGCTTAATGGAGCCGACTGTTCATACAGCCCTGGAAAAGATGCTAAAAGCTGGCCTGATTCGGCGGGAGCACAGGGACGGCAACAAGAAAAAGAAATACATTTACCTGTCTGATACTGGAAGATTATTAAGGGCAGAACTTGAGCCGCTCGCTGTTGAGGTCAATGACATTGCAACCGAGGGCTTGCAGGACGACGATCTATCAAGATTGCGAGCCATGCTTTTGCACATGCATGCGAACCTTTCAGTTGATGAAGCNAGCGCATTNGAACAGGGCCTTTCCATGCCATCCACACGCAAGTTGGGTGAACCCAAATAATCACTCAAAATGCAGCGCTAAGAAGCCTTTGTCTNTANGTGTCCAAGAGCTTCCGCTTCAAGTTCGCCNAGNCCATATTGNGTCCAGTCCGAGTCCTTTGTGACGATGCCCTGCCATGATTGGATTTCTCGGTGTGGAATATTTGACTGGGTNGTGCCGATCGCGGGCNCGCTTCCGNCATCGAACGCCTTCACCGCCTCCAACATCAATTTCCGGAATTCGACAACGGCTAGATCGCTCGCGCCAAGATGGTCCCTATGGCGCTCTGGCCACGCGCCCATGGAAACCCACATCATGATGTCCTGATTTGGAATTCCTGGCACACCGGTGAAATTACCGGCAGCCATCGCGTCCCGATCCTGCAGAAAATCATTCTCGAGTGTCCTTTTGGTTGAATAGTCCGCGTTCAGATCCTTGCCGACAACAGCGTGATTGAAAGCGCGCCACGAATCTTTATCGATACAGCTCTCATCACCCCAGGCGACAAAGTAAAACCATGTATTGTTGTCGTCCGCGGGAACATTGATTGAGCAGACATTATAGCTGTCATTTGGTGGAATCAATGAAATGAAGGGCGCTACATAAACCGTGATCCGAAGGTAGTCGTTAGCACGCGCATTTTTGATCGGTCGCCTGACAGCCACATAGCGAAATCCGTAAGGTGTGCGCTGGGTAAATATCCGCGGTGACTTGTCTGTGGATGGACGCGTCCAGTGCGTGTTATTCGCGCCAGCACTTTCCACACGGGCAGGCACCATGTCGGAGGAATGCAGAGTGGATGAGTGCGCTGAGTCGATTTGTCCTTCCTGTATCTGTGACCAGTTNCATGGGATCTTGATCTTGGTGATTGACACNTTGGTTTCAGCATTCGGCGCAAACGGNGGNGATTGAAATTCCAACATTTCGTCGACCGGTCCCATCCAAGCCCATACAAATCCGCCAGCTTCCGTTGTTGGGTAGGCCTTAATCTTTATTCGTTCCTTCATTTGNCTTTCAGGCGGTTCAGAAGGCATTTCGGTGATGTTGCCGTTCTTGTCGAACTTCCAACCGTGATAAAGGCATCTAAGGCCGCAATTCTCATTCCGGCCGAAATAGAGTGANGGCCCCCGGTGCGGACAAAACTCGTCAATCAGTCCGACATCCCCATTGCTGTCACGAAAAGCGACCAAATCNTCGCCTAGAAGGCGCACCCGCACAGGTTTGCCATCAATTTCNACCTCCTCGGACATCAGCGCCGGAATCCAATGGCGGCGCATNAACTGCCCCATCGGTGCGTTACCCTCAACGTGGCANAGAAGCCGATTTTCTTCCTCAGTGATCATGAATTTCCTCATCACCCTGCTTGACTTCCTGAGCTTATTAGATATCTAAAATGACTGTCAAACTCAAATAGGGACAGCGTAAACAATGTCGACCGGTGATGAACTTTTAAAGGCTGTTGTAGTTGAAAAATCCGGTATTTCGAGCGATTTCTGTACCCTCAGATTGCAGTTGGAGGGTGGCCCTCGAACCTTCACTCCGGGATCGCATACAAGTCTGCAAACTCCTTTTGGATGGCGCAATTACTCATTGGCCAATCTGGCCGACGGAGACACCTGGGAGTTGGGCATCAAGGCAGAGCGTGACGGCCGCGGGGCGTCATCCTGGATCGTTGATACGCTNAAGGAGGGGGACTACATNCAATGCCAAGCGCCNAATAATACATTTCCTCTTAAAGACGCGGATNNCTATCTCTTGATTGCNGGGGGGATAGGCATTACCGCCGTCCTTCCAATGGCCAAGGCTCTGGACAGGGCAGGCCGGGCGTATCAGTTCATCTATTGTGTTCGGGACCGGCAANATGCCGCCTTTGTCGATGATGTAGAGTCATTGCAGGGAGATATAACCATTCATTGTGATGAGGGTGAGGAGGATCAGTTCTTTGATTTCTGGCCACTCGTTGAAACGCCAGACACGCGTTTGATCTATTGCTGCGGCCCAAAAATCATGATGGAAGACTTGGAGGATATGACTGGCCACTGGCCCGAGCACCANATTAATTTTGAGGATTTCAAGCCGGTTGAGATCATCAAACCTGACGATGCGCCATTCAAGGTGGAACTGAAGAGTGGCGAGCAGTTCGATGTTGGGCCGACCGAGACAATTCTTCAGGTGTTGCGATCACATGGTTTGGAAACGCGGTCCTCATGCGAAAGCGGCACCTGTGGAAGCTGCCGCACACGTTATCTGGCCGGCAAGATTGAGCATCGAGATCTTGTATTGACTGATGTTGAAAAGTCGCGTGACGTCATGATTTGTGTNTCGCGCGGAGAGGGTGTCGTTCTNCTTGATGTCTGATCAGAGAAACGCCAACAAAGTCAGGCTCGGCATCATTGGACTTGGCCGCGGCTTCATGCTGACACTGCCCTCTCTTCTTGCACATGCTGATATTACATTATTTGCGGCCTGTTCGACGAGAAGTGATGCAAGACAGCGTTTTCAGAGTGATTTCGGCGGCCTCGCCTATTCCGACTATGACGCCATGTTGGCCAACCCGGATGTTGATGCCGTCTATGTGGCTACACCGCACGAGCTGCATCTCCAGCATGCATTAGCCGCGCTGGCCGCNGGCAAATGNGTGTTGTTGGAAAAGCCGATGGCGATATCGGTGGNGCAGGCATCCCAGATTGTCAAAGCAAGTGAAGATAGTGGCAAGCCTGTCATCGTCGGCCCGAGCCATAGTTTTGATCCAGCTGTGAATGAAGCCCTGAGGCTGATCAAGACAGGTGATTTTGGGAAGGTCAAGATTGTCCATTCTGCGTACCACACTAATTTCATGTACCGTCCCAGAAGGCCNGAGGAACTTGATACGAAGCGCGGTGGCGGGGTTNTTTTCTCGCAGGGCTCGCACCAGTTCGATATNGCTCGAATGCTAGCTGGTGGAGTTGGCATCGAACTTATTGGCCAGGCTGGCGTCTGGGATGCGAGCAGGCAGTCTGAGACAGCTTATACCGGCCTCATCTACTTTGCCGGTGGGGCGGTCGCGAACCTTACCTATTCNGGTAANGATTTCTACGATTCTGATCTTGAACTTGGATCGACCTCAGAACTTGGCTTTCCAAAAGTCATCGACCCCGGCGCATCGCGGCGCATGCTGGACAAGCTTGCTGGAGACGACGAGGCGAATCTAAAGAAAATTCGTGGCTATCAGGGGCTGGAGATTTTCCGCAGTTCACGCGCTCAAAGCAGAAATGCCGAACAGAATGAGCATTTCGGCGTGTGGCGTGTCTCACTGGAACGCGCCGACCTCATGGTTTTTCATGACCGTGTTGAAGTGTATCATGAGAATGGAAAATTTGTTCAGAGTGTGGAAAGTCCGGCTGGTGCCACGCGCCGCGCGATATGCGATGCGCTGGTGGATGTAGTGGGTGGACGCCGCATGCCGATACAGACAGCCGATTGGGCAATAGGGACGCTGGAATGTTGTGAAGCCATGATAACCTCGTCAAGAAGTAAGTGCCTTGCATCCCTGAAATTGCAGACACCGGTTGACGGGCATCCAAATCTGGACCTCTGAAGGATAATATTTATCCTAATAGTGCCATCCATAATCCCATCCTTACGAAGGATCCCATCATGAAATTTTCTCTTTCTGTTGCCGTTGGAAATTATGATCGGACCCGCGCGCTGGTGGATGGTCGGGTGCGGATTGACGGGGTAAACCCCGCATTTATGACGTTGTCACCCGAGGAGATGTTTTTCCGGGCATTTAGGCATGCCGATTTTGACATTACTGAACTGTCCCTCGCGAGTTATGCGGTATCGCTGGCGAATGATGCTAATGAATATACAGCCCTGCCGATTTTCCTGTCGCGCGCCTTTCGGCACTCGTCGATATATGTGACGCACGAATCGGGTATCCAAAAGCCCGAGCAGATGCGTGGAAAGCGTATTGGTATCGCTGAATATCAACTCACTGCCAATGTTTGGGCGCGGGCCTTGTTGGAAGATGATTACGGCGTTAGTCCGTCCGAGATCGTGTGGGTGCGCGGCGGTATGGATGCACCTGTTAGGCCCGAAAAATTGCGTCTTGATCTACCATCAGATGTGCGCGTTGAAGCCGTGCGACCTGGCGAAACATTGAACCTGCTTTTAACACAGGGTGCGATCGACGGTTTCATAGGTCCTCGCGCGCCAAGATGCTTTTTCGAGAACGACAGCAAAATTGCTCGTCTATTCGATGACTCGATAACGGTTGGCCTTGATTACTTCAAACGGACCGGAATATTCCCAATCATGCACGTGCTTGGGGTCAGAAAGAGTTTGCTTGAACAGCATCCATTTCTCTCGCAGGCGCTTATCAAGGCCTTTAGCGAGGCTAAACACATTGCCGAGGCTGAACTGGCTGATACTTCGGCGACAAAGGTCACGATGCCGTTTGTCGAGGACCATCTCGATCGGATTAAGGATCTTATGGGATCAGATTTTTGGTCCTATGGTCTGGATGACGCGAACCGCCACAATCTCCAAACCTTCCTTGACCATCACCATCGGCAGGGACTGTCGTCACGGTCGCTGAAGGCTGACGAGCTTTTTCCGGTGAACAGCGTTGAGGCGTTTTCACTGTAATTCTGAAGTGCCTCAGAATTCGCTGGTCAAGGAGACGATAAGTGGCGCCGACCTAAACTGGTAGATCGCCATTTAGAACGCGGCGAAATACGCGTTATGCTCCCAGTCGCTGACATGGGCGGCAAAACCTGCTATCTCGGCCTGCTTGATGGCGGCATAACAATCCATGAAGGTAGCCCCGAACCGGTCACGGACAAACGCGTCATCACGTGCTAGGGCCAGCGCCTCATTGAGTGATGACGGAAGACGGGGCAAGGCGTCGTCATAGGCATCGGCGGTGGCAGGCGGCGCTTCGCGTCCGGCCGTGATGCCTTCAATACCGGCAAACATCTGACTGGCAAGATAGAGGTAGGGATTTGCCGCAGGCTCGCCGCCGCGATTCTCGACCCGGCTCGCGGCATCTCCATGCCTGCACAGGGCGCGGATCAGGGCGCCGCGCCCGTCATGGCTCCAGCTAATTCGCTCCGGTGCTAGCGAATGCGCCCGGTAACGCTTGTAGCCGGTGATGGTCGGCACTGCGAAAAGACTCATGCTGGGTGCGTGATGCAGCAATCCGGCGATCCAGCTGGATGCGGTGTCGGTCATCGCGCCGTCCTCAGCCGGCATAAACAGGTTCGTGCCGCCGCTGTCCGCAACCGACTGGTGAAGATGCCAGCCGCTAGCAAAGCTGCCGTCGATCGCCGGTCGGCACATGAAGCTGATGTGATAGCCGTGGCGCGCCAGCGTTTGGCGAAGCGCAGAACGAAGGAGTACCATGTCATCCGCGGCTGCGATCCCTGGCCTCGCGGCGCAGGTGAACTCTATTTGGCTTGGACCAAATTCGACCTCTAATGACCGGATAGGAATGGCCAGTGATGTGCAGGTTTCGTGAATGAGCGTCATCACCGGCTCGAGCGTGTCGGCGTAATGCTCGGTCAGAAGCTGATATCCACGGTTCAGGATTTCCACCTCCGGCGGCGTACCGGGCTGCCCGATATCGGATGTATTCAGCGGCCTGTCGGTAAGGCGATAGACATGTGCCTCGATTTCCAGCCCGGCGTTGAACTGCAGGCCAGCCTCGACAAGGCCGGCATTTGCTCGCCTTGCGATGCCGCGCGTGTCGAGAGGAGAGGGGTTGCCATCGGTGTGAAAGATATCGGCCTGAAGCCAGGCGGTGTCTCGCATCCATGGCAGGATATGGAAGCGATCAGGATC
>PBWF01000016.1 GCA_002728935.1 Gammaproteobacteria bacterium
GACCCATGTGCAGCTGCCCGCTCGGATACGGGAACATCGAAAGGCAGTAGAACTTTTCTTGGTCTGGGACTTCTTTTACTTCATAACGCGCTGTTGCAAGCCACCTGGCTTGCTCATCGCGCTCAAGTGCCTGCGGATCATACGCCAGAGTCGCTGCCTGCCCAGTCATAGCCAAAGTCCTATTCTGCAAGCCGGCAATTCTACCTCAATTGCCAAGTGATCTGGCCTACCGAGCACTAGCCTTAGATGAATCAGCAATCTTGTATCTCTATTGGTTTCGCCACAGGGACGCCGCGATATTCAGCAGGAAAACAAATATAAGAATGGCGCCCAGCACCCCATAGCCAAAGCGGTGATAAGGCGTATCGCCCCTCACAAGCACTAGCTCAGTTTGAAGCACGCCCTGCTGGTTGCGCGGCAAGACATCGGTAATCTCGCCCGCATGATCAATCGCGGCGGTAATACCGTTATTAGTCACACGAAGCAACCCGCGGCCATTCTCTAGTGCGCGCATCTGAGCGATTTGCAAGTGTTGGACGGGGCCAATCGAGTCCCCAAACCAGGTGTCGTTGCTGATCGTCACTAGCGCCATGGGCTGGGTAGCCGCGCTTCGTACCAAATGTGGGTAGGCGATTTCGTAGCAAATGGAGAGTGACAGCGGCTGTCCTTTGAAGCTGAGTGGCGTTTGTCGCTGAGGGCCCGGCTGGTTACGAGACATCGGCAGATCAAAAAAAGTGATAACGCCGCGCAACCATTGTTCGAGCGGCACGTATTCACCAAACGGCACAAGATGCCGTTTTGCATATGACCCGTCCACCTCACCTAAGCCAAGCGCGGTGTTGGTATATCCGTTTTCATTTCGGTCCGGCAAACCAATGATCAGTCCCTGGCCTCGCTCGCTAACGACAGCATCCATGGCCCGAAGCAATTCAGTTCGATTCTTCCTAAAGTCAGTAAAGGAAGCCTCGGGCCACACCACCAAGTCAGCCTCGGACAACCCAAGTGTAGGTTGCCAATGTCGGTCAAAATTGGTGTCGAACTGATGGGTCTGCCATTTTATACGCTGATCCAAATTTCCCTGAACGGCAGCCACAGCCAACACCCCTCTCGGCTCAGTCCATCCGATGACGGACACCCATAACGTCACTATCAGTAAACCCAATGATCCCATTAGCGGCACGATATTGAGCCCACGACGGGGCCGACCTAGCCCGAGGATCAAGAGTTCGGCAAAAAGGGCAATGACGCCACTGACCAAAAAAACACTACCGAGCGGCGCCCAACCCGCAAAGATCGTACTTACATGGGCTGTGCCCACGAGGAGCCACGGGAACCCGGTCAGCACCGTCGCTCGCAGTACCTCTCCTAGTACCCAAGTCACAGCAAACCAACAGCCGGCTCGACTCCAGCTGGCGTTCTCGAGGTGATGCAATAACCATGCTTGAGGCAAAAAAGTCAGCGACCAAGCTAGGACAAAGAGCGTGACTATCATCGCCGCTAGGGGCTCCGACGTGCCTCCAAACTCGTGAATGCTGACAAAGATCCAGCTAATGCCCGTCGAAAAAAGCCCAAGCGCGAAGCAGTAGTATCGAGTCAAGCTAACCGTCAACGGTTGACCCGAAGTGAGCAGCCTAAGACCCGCTAGGCCGAATAGGCCAAGCCACCACAATTCGAACGGTGCAAAAGACAGCGTCAGCAACACGCCCAGCAACAAGCAAACGAGATGGCAAGCAAACCCTGAAGGGTTGACGTTAGCCATCCTTATGACGACGAGTGACTTGCAACAGATGCACTCGGCGGTTATCGGCATTCATGACCCGAAATTCCAGCCCATCAATCTCAAGCACATCGTCTCGAGTGGGCAACCGGCCAATGCGATGCATCATCATGCCCCCAACTGTGTCGTATTCATCATCAGCAAAGCGGCTGTCAAATACTTCATTAAAGTCTTCAATCGTTGTCAGCGCTTTCACCATGAACGTTCCGTCGGTGTGCGCTTTAATGAAGTCTTCTTCGTCGTAATCAAACTCGTCTTCGATATCACCAACGATTTGCTCGAGCACATCCTCAATCGTGACGATTCCGCTCAGCCCCCCATATTCATCGTAGACCACCGCCAAGTGATTTCGGTTGGCGCGAAACTCCTGGAGGAGCACATTCAAGCGCTTGCTTTCCGGAATACCCGACGCCGGACGCAACAGATCGCGCAGATTAAATCTCTCTGAGCGATCGGGATGTGCAAGGAAAAGCAGATCCTTCGCCATCAGAATACCGAGCACTTCATCACTGCCGTCAGCAAGCACGGGGAAACGCGAATGTTTACTGTCAATCACAACCGACAGGATCTCACCCGGTGTCTGGTCAATCCGCACGAAGACAACTTGCGCCCTAGGAACCATGATTTCTCGAGCGCGCATGTCGGATACGGTCAGCGCGCCCTCGATGATACTGAGCACCTCAGCATCTAAGAGATCGCGTTGCTCCGATGCTCTCAGTACTTCAACCAGTTCATCTCGACTGCTCGGCTCACCCGTAAGCGCCATCGAAAGCCGCTCAAGCCACGTTCGACTGCTTTCAGATTTCGATTCCGAATCACTCATGAATCGCTCTCNATATAAGGATTGCTGATCCCGACCTTCTCAAGCATGGCTATTTCCCGTGATTCCATAGTTTTTGCCTGACGCGCTGTTTGATGATCGTAACCAAACAAGTGCAGCATGCCATGGAGGAGGAGGTGAAGAAAATGGTCATTAGTTGATTTGCCTTGCGCCTTCGCCTCTTTGCGCACGATNTTCGGACAGATCACCAAATCACCGAGGCTAAGCGTTCCATCTTCAAGCCATTCCATGCTTGGGAAAGCAAGTACGTTAGTTTCTTGAGCGATGCCCCGATAAGCCTCGTTTAAGGCGCTGATCTCCTGCCCTGTGGCTAAGAGCAGGCCAGTCTCTGTTGAAGCGAGCCTACGCCTCTCGGAGAGTTTCGAACTCGCGAGCGTATCGGTCACCCAACGATAGTAGCTTGACGAGAGCGCTTCACCCAACCATTGCCGATCCGCGCGTCTTGGCGAAAGTAATGCCAGGCTATGCTTGGGGCTGGTTGAGGAATCGGTCGGCAAAACGGGGCGCTAACGGCCATCCTCATGGATTTGATAGGCCTCAACGATGCGCTGTACCAGGGGGTGGCGAACCACGTCTCTCGCGCCAAAGTGCGTAAACGAGATACCCTCGACGGCACCCAACACCCTGATGGCATGCCGCAACCCGGACTGAGTTTTACTTGGGAGGTCAATTTGCGTCATATCACCCGTGACAACGACGGTGGACCCAAAACCAATTCGAGTCAGGAACATCTTCATCTGCTCCGCCGTTGTATTCTGGCTCTCATCCAGAATGATAAAGGCGTCGTTCAAGGTGCGCCCGCGCATGTAAGCAAGGGGCGCGACTTCGATAAACCCCCGTTCGATGAGTTTTTCTACTCGTTCAAAGCCAAACAACTCATAGAGCGCGTCGTAAAGCGGCCTAAGGTAAGGATCAATTTTTTGGGCNAGATCGCCCGGTAAAAACCCCAATTTTTCGCCGGCCTCTACCGCTGGGCGCACAAGCAATATCCGCGATATTTTTTCTTGCTCAAAGGCTTCTACCGCACATGCCACTGCCAAAAAAGTTTTACCAGTACCCGCCGGCCCAATGCCAAAATTGATATCGTGTTCACGAATCGCGCGAACGTATTGATTTTGATTGAACCCTCGGGGTTTAACCGATTTCTTTCTTGTCTTGATGACTTGAAATCCAGCCTCTGCACCCTTTTTCAAGGCATCAATGCCTGAGTCTTGCAGGGCAAGATGAAGTGCCTCCGAAGTCATTAACCCGCCTCCACCGAGTTCTCCGTAGAGCTTTTCAAGCAGCGCTTTGGCCGCTTTGATCTCCTCCTCTCCGCCTACAAACTTAAATTCATTGCCCCGGTTTGAAATAGTCACACCCAGCCGCTGTTCAATCTGGCGCAAGTGTTGGTCAAACGGACCGCACAATTCGGCAAGCTGTTGACTGTCATCGGGTTCAAGGCGCGTCAGTAAGGTAGGGAGAGTTGATTCGGTTTGTGGATTTAATGTTCCAAGGGTCAAGCGAGGATGCTCCTAGTCACTGGGTCAATCATAGGGAATNNNCTAGTCTGCTGCTACGCGTCAACAGGCGTATCATCTGTCACTGGCTCAGCTTTCCTCTGAGTGAGTTGGGAAGAGCTTCTGTAATTTCAGCATTTACGAATTGGCCTATCAAACTCCGCTGATCGCAATTGAAATTGACGACTCGATTATTCTCGGTACGGCCCTGGAGTTGTCCCGGATCTTTTTTAGACACACCAGTCACGAGGATGGACTCCTCTTTCCCCACCATTTGCCGGCTGATCACCATCGCCTGATGATTGATCAAAGCCTGTAGACGCGCGAGTCGATCTTTTTTGACCGCCATCGGCGTATCGTCGGGNAGATCNGCCGCAGGCGTACCGGGCCGAGCACTAAAAATGAAGCTGAATGAATGATCAAAGCCGATCTCCTCAATGAGCCCCATCGTTTGCTCGAAATCGTCACCAGTCTCCCCTGGGAACCCAATTATAAAGTCAGAGGACAAACTGATCGATGGCCGGATAGCACGCAGCCGCCTAATTTTCGATTTGTATTCCAGCACCGTATGTCCGCGCTTCATCTTCGCCAGTACNCGATCTGACCCACTCTGCACAGGTAAGTGCAAATGACTGACAAGCTCAGGTGCCTCGGCGTAGAGGTCGATCAGAGAATCGCTGAATTCAACTGGATGGGATGTGGTGTACCGGATGCGATCAATGCCGGGGATCTGACGAATCACTGAGATCAAGTAGGCCAGATCCGCAAATCCACCCTCATCAATAGCCCCCCGATATGCATTGACGTTCTGGCCAAGCAAGTTGACCTCTCGCACCCCCTGCTCGGCTAATGTCATAACCTCTTTGACGACATCCGTTAGTGGCCTGGAAACCTCTTCGCCTCGCGTATAGGGCACGACGCAAAACGTGCAATATTTACTGCAGCCTTCCATCGTCGAAACAAATGCTGTTGGACCCTCAACTTTCGCAGGCGGTAGGTGATCAAACTTCTCGATCTCGGGGAAGCTAACATCAATCACGGAGGAGCCCTCTTCCTCCGAGGTCTTCAGCATCGACGGCAACCGATGCAACGTCTGAGGGCCAAATACAAGATCAACGAATGGCGCTCTGGTTTTGATCGCCTCGCCTTCTTGGCTAGCTACGCAGCCCCCAACGCCTATTTTCAAGGCTGGGTTAGTCTCTTTCAGCTTTTTCCAGCGACCCAATTGGTGGAACACCTTTTCCTGAGCCTTTTCCCTGATTGAGCAGGTATTGAGCAGCAATAGATCGGCGGACTCCTCATCCTCTGTGAGCACGTACCCGCCATGCACACCGAGGAGGTCAGCCATCTTGGACGAGTCGTACTCATTCATCTGGCAACCGTGGGTTTTTATAAATAATTTAGGAGCGCTCAATCTCTTCTACCCAGCTAATTGGCCNTGTATTATACGAGGGTGTACTCACATCCACTAGCGAATCCCTGATAGCGGCTTCTTGATTGTTTTTTCGTCTGCTGTTTGCGTTTTTTCTGTGTATCTTTTCGGGTCTCTCAGCCGTGATCTCGACTTGAAATCGCGGCAAAACGACCCAACTCTTTTAGGGGCTCATACCGCCAGACCGAAGAGAGGCGCCAAGCGGTTCTTACGCTATTGTTCCATGATGAACGAAAGCAGGTACACTTAGCAGCGCTGAAAGGAAGGCCTGGTTCATTACTTAAGTGCATCCATAACGCTCGCGATTGAGAGGATGAGCGCTGATCGTTGGACCCTTGAGCCTCTCGCGCGCCAGACCAGACATCCACCACGAATTTTAGGTTAATCGATTTATGTCTCAGCAACCCACCTACAAAGTAATCTTCTATAACCAGGGTCAGATATTCGAAATTTACGCCCGCCAGATTTATCAGTCCGACCTGTACGGCTTTATCGAGATCGAAGAAGTGTTGTTCGGGGAGCGATCCCAGATGCTGGTCGACCCAAGTGAAGAGAAACTCAAATCTGAGTTCGAGGGCGTGAAACGCTCCTACTTGCCCATGCACTCCATCGTTCGCATTGATGAGGTTACCAAAGAGGGGATNGGNAAAATCTCAGANGCTAAAGGTAATGTTGCCCCCTTCCCTATGCCCGCCTTNACACCAAAGGGCCCATCAGAATAAGTTTGATGCATCCGACTTACCATAGTCTTCGCACGCCGGATAAAGTCGTATTTGCTGCCAGTGATGGCAGCCAAACCATTACCTATGCAAGGCTGGAGGCGGAATCCAACCAAACCGCCCACTTGCTGCGGGACCTCGGCCTAAACCAAGGCGATGGTATTGCCATCCTCCTTGATAATGACCCGCGCTTTCTGATCGTAGCCTGGGCGGCGCAGCGAAGCGGCCTTTACTACACGCCCATCAGCACGTTCTTTCAAGCGGCCGAGGTGGACTACATTTTGTCCAACGCTGACGCCAAGGTCCTANTTACGAAAAGAGCCTTGTTCGAGCGATTGCCGCTTGAGTCCTCAGCGCACCTCACTGTAATCCTTCTCGACGACGATGAACCAGAGACATGGTCCGAGCTAATCAAAGCGTATTCACCGCTGCCTATTGCCGACGAGTGCGAGGGGGCAGAGATGATCTACTCCTCTGGAACCACAGGGCAACCCAAAGGCGTGCGGTTTGAGATCACCGGACAGCCTTTGGGCACCGTTTCACCGCTTATCCAAAAGCGCATCGACCTTCATCAGGTGGATGCCACTTGTCGATATCTATCGACCGCGCCGCTCTATCACTCAGCGCCGTTACGCTACAACCTGTTGGTGTCGCGCCTAGGCGGTACTAGCATCATCATGAAGAAGTTCGATGCCGAAGCCGCGCTCAGGCTGATTCAAGACGAGCGTATCACCCATAGTCAGTGGGTTCCGACCATGTTTGTTCGGCTATTGGCCCTCGCGCCTGAGGTGAGAGGTGGATTCGATCTCAGCAGCCACCGATTTGCGATTCACGCCGCAGCGCCGTGCCCTAAAACCGTCAAGCACGCCATGATCGAATGGTGGGGAGACGTCATCCATGAATACTACTCCGGAACGGAATCGAACGGGTCAACGGCGATTTCACCGTCTGAATGGCGTGCGCACCCAGGCAGTGTTGGCAAGGCATTTCATGGCGAAATCAAAATTCTGGACGAGCAATTTAACGAGCTACCTGCTGGGGCGACCGGCCAAGTCTACTTTGCTGGCGGCAACGCCTTCTCCTATCACAAAGACCCAGAGAAAACGGCTAGCGCATACTCCCCACAAGGTTGGTCATCCCTTGGCGATATCGGCTACGTGGATGACGAGGGCTATCTTTACCTCAAGGACCGGAAGTCATTCATGATCATATCGGGGGGTGTCAATATTTACCCTCAAGAGATCGAGGACGTACTGATCAATCATCCCGCCGTGCTCGACGTGGCGGTTTTCGGCATACCCGATTCGGAGTTTGGTGAGGCAGTAAAGGCAGTTGTTGAGC
Organism: Gammaproteobacteria bacterium; assembly: GCA_002728935.1. Next base: position 7,610 of record PBWF01000016.1, read on the forward strand.
TCGCCCCAGGTGAAAAACCCAGTGCGACGCTTGAGGCAACCCTCATCACCTATTGCCGGGAGCATCTCTCGCCGATCAAGTCTCCAAAGAGCGTTGACTTCAATGACGCGCTACCCCGACACCCAACGGGCAAGCTCTATAAGAGCGCTCTCAAAGCGCAGTACTGGCCCAGCGATCAATCCATCGCTCAATAATCCGGCGCATCCCAGTATTGAAGTGGGCTGCTCCCCAACCGAGCGAGTAGCTCGCTAGCGGATGCCTCGAAACCAGGCAACCTGTAATTCGGCCAAATCTCCACAATAGGCTGCAGGACAAAATCACGCACCGCTGCTCGAGGGTGAGGGAGCGTGAGCTTATCTGTTTGACTGATCACTCCCCCCAACGCGATCAAGTCTAAATCCAGCACGCGCGATACGTTCTTCTCATGGTTTGCGGGACGGCCAAAAAACACCTCGAGAGAATTGAGAAAGGATAGGAGCTCAGGCCCACTCTGCGTGGTTTGAAGGCGTACGACCGCATTAGCGAAATCCGGTGTTCCCTCGGGCATGGCATGTGGCGGAGTTCGGTAAATACTTGAGCAGACGAACGAACCCTCTGAATGCAGCTTCAAGTGTAAGATAGCCCGCTTGAGTTGTGTCGCTGGGTCATCAAGATTACTCCCGAGTGCAACCAACGCATGTTGAGTGGTTGAATGGCTCATTGCTCGATCATAGCGCCTCACCGCACTTTCTACTGCACTCTCTACAACACTTCTTTTGCTCCACCCGCCATCCTTTGCCGAAGGATTCCATGGCAGTCTGGTGGACTTCTATGTTACTTTTCTTGAAATCGTAGTAGTCGGGCAATCCAATGAAAGCAGCCGTCCTTCGCGCACAGAATCAACCCATGGAAATCGAGGAAGTGGCCGTTTCTAACCCAGGTCCACGTGAGGTACTAGTTAGAACGCTAGCCGCAGGGGTTTGTCACAGCGACCTACACTTTTTGGATGGTTCCTACCCTTATCAGCTTCCGACCATTTTGGGCCATGAAAGCGCAGGCGTCGTCGAAGCCGTTGGGCGAGACGTAACCTATGTAAAAAAAGGTGATCACGTCATCACTTGTCTGTCCGCATTCTGCGGGCACTGTGACAAATGCGTCACTGGCCACCTGTCGCTTTGTGCAAGCCCTGAGGTGGCAAGGAAGCCGGACGATAGTCCGCGCCTAGCGACAAAAGAGGGTGACCCAATTCATCAATTCCTAAACCTGTCCTCGTTTGCTGAGATGATGCTGATTCACGAACACGCGCTCGTTAAAGTCCGTGAGGACATGCCCATGGATCGAGCCGCACTGATCGGCTGCTCGACTACGACGGGCGTCGGGGCAGTGTTCCATACTGCCGGGGTTGAGCCGGGGTCAACGGTCGTCGTCATCGGTTGTGGTGGTGTTGGTTTAGCGGCGATTAACGGCGCTGCCATCGCAGGTGCCGGGCAGATCATCGCCGTTGATCGAGTCAACTCGAAGCTGGAACTGGCCAAAAGTGTTGGTGCAACCCATGTGGTTAATGCAGCCGAGAAAGACGCCGTCGGCGAGGTTAAGGAAATGACCCAAGGCGGCTGCGACTATGCATTCGAGGCAATCGGCCTTAAGGCGACCGCCGAGCAAGCCTTCCAAATGTTAGGGCCAGGCGGAACTGCCACAGTCATTGGGATGATTCCAGTCGGAACCATGGTCGAGCTACACGGCGTTGATTTTTTGTCCGAGAAGAAAATCCAGGGATCCAATATGGGCTCCAACCGTTTTCGTGTCGATATGCCTCGATTCGTTGAGTTTTACCTAAATGGCAAACTGCATTTGGATCAGATGATTTCGAAACACACTCGGCTCGACGATGTAAACCTTGCACTCGAGGCCCTGAAAACGGGCGAAGAAGCTCGACACGTCATCATTTTTGATTGAGGTAACCCGCAATGGCAGATATCGAAGTCGAAACTGAAGTAACGGGCAACGTCTGGAAGGTGCTCTGTCAGGTCGGTGACCGTGTTGAAACCGAACAGGAGCTCGTCATCCTCGAATCTATGAAAATGGAGATTCCTGTGGAAGCTCCACAAGCGGGGACGGTGAAAGCACTGAATGTCAGCGAGGGAGACGCGGTCGACGAAGGCCAAATCATCTTGGTCCTAGAAGACTAATCGGAGATTAATCTCCAACAAAAGTAGTAGACGTCTTATTCAAAAACGCCAGCATCGCTTGCCTGCGATCATCCGTGGTTGCGGTGAGCAAGTTCTGATCGGCATCCATGTGCAAAATGCTTGCGTCCAGCGCGCCAACCACTTGATTCAGCGTCTGCTTGATCATTTGCGCAGCCACAGGGGGTTGCGCTGCATATCGCTCAGCGAGGGCCATTGACCGTTTTTTCAAATCACCTGGTTCGCATACTTCATCAATTAAGCCCCAGGCCTCGAGCGTTAAGGCGTCGAGGCGCTCACCCAAAATGACCATGCGCTTGGCGCGTGATAGCCCTACCAAGCGCTGACATAATCCAACGCTTTGCCACATGAGATTCATGCCGAGGTTGATCTCA
>PBWF01000017.1 GCA_002728935.1 Gammaproteobacteria bacterium
TTTGATCAATCAACAGGTCAGCGACGCTCCGCTCGTCTTCTTCGCCAAGCGACTCTGCGGTTTCATTGAGATACTTCGCCTCGTCAAAATCTTTAGGGAAATTGACTGCGTCCACGACCGTTACCATGGTGTCGAGGCGGGCAACATCGGATAGCGAAGTCCCATCCTCATCGGCGAACGTAAACGTTTCTGCGACGGGCAGCGGCTCAGATATGCCTGTGGATTCGATGACCAGGTAATCAAATCTGCCCTCCTGAGCAAGCTTAGACACCTCAATTAATAGATCCTCTCTCAGCGTGCAACAAATGCAGCCATTACTCATCTCAACGAACTTTTCATCGCTTCGATTAAGCGACACCTCTGATTGAACTAAGGCTGAATCGATGTTGATCTCACTCATGTCATTAACGATCACGGCAACTCTTCGGCTGTCGCGGTTATTAAGAATATGACTAAGCACCGTCGTCTTTCCTGCACCAAGAAAGCCAGATAGCACTGTTACGGGGAGCTTCGAAGACTGAGACACGACACCATTTCAAATCCAAGATGTGTTACATCATATCACTAAATATTAAGTTCGATGCTCGCTCATCCCTACGCGGATAGAACACAGACAACAAAAGTTCCGAATCCAGCAATCATTCTCCTAGCAGCGACTGATTCAGAGTAAGAGCGGCACACTCGCTTGCACTACTGAATCTCCTAGAGTTACGATATAACATCTCATTTATATCGATGGCTCTGTATCGGACCTTCAGAGCCACATGCTTACACCATCGGAAATCAACATGTTTGACGCAACAACGATTCAGGTCTTGGGGGCAACGCTTTTGGTAACCCTTGTTGCCCTACTCTCATCGTCATTACTCATGCTCGGTGAACGCTCATTACGCGTTTGGATACCCCGCTTGGTTGCACTTGCTGTTGGCGTGCTTCTGGGCGACGCGTTTTTACACCTGATACCCGATGCTATCGAAGTTTCAGGCTCTTCTGGCGGCGAGGTCATGATTTGGACACTCATAGGCATTGTGAGCTTTTTGTTTTTGGAGAACGTGCTTAACTGGCGGCACCAGCACGATATCCCTCCTCCGCGTGAGGACAGTATTGAGGTCGCGTCATTTGCCAAGCTGAACCTTGCAGGTGATGGCGTTCATAACTTCGTGGATGGCGTTCTAATCGCCTCCAGCTTTCTTGTTGACCCAGCGCTCGGCACTGCTACCACCATCGCGATCGTTTTGCACGAAGTACCGCAAGAGGTCTCAGATCTCGCAGTACTCCTGCATGGGGGCCATACACGAAAGCAAGCCATCGTCCTCAACACCGCCTGCGCCTCCATTTGTATCGTCGGTGCGATTTCAACGCTGTTGATCGCACAATATATGCAACTGGGGCTTGGCGCTTTACTTGCATTCACGGCCGGGGGCTTCATTTACATCGCAACGAGCGATCTAGTGCCTCTCCTGCGCGATACTGCCATCAAAGTTGGTTTCCGTGGTCAGTTCGCGTCAATTCTTACCGGCATCGTTTCCATGCAATCCATCCTGTGGGTTGAGTCAGCATTAACCTTCTGAAGAGAGGAAAGTTAAATGTCTAAGATTCCTGTGACCATATTGACCGGTTTTCTCGGTTCAGGAAAAACAACCCTTCTCAATCGAATACTGACTGAGCACCACGGCAAACGCATCGCTGTTATCGAGAACGAATTCGGAGAGGTAGGCATCGATCAAGGACTAGTCATCAANGCCGATGAGGAAGTCTTTGAGATGTCCAACGGCTGTATATGTTGCACAGTTCGTGGTGATTTGATTCGAGTACTGGGCAACTTGATGAAGCGGCGAGACAAGTTCGATTACGTACTCGTTGAGACGACTGGTTTAGCTGACCCTGGCCCCGTCGCGCAAACATTCTTCATGGATGATGAGATCAGGGAAGAGTTCTCCTTAGACGGCATCGTTACCTTGGTTGATGCACTTCACATTAACCAGCAACTTGACCGCGGCGGTGAAAGCATCGAACAAGTCGCATTCGCCGACGTTTTAGTACTGAACAAAATTGATCTAGTCGCTGATGAAACGCTCGACGCAATCGAGTCGCGGCTACGCGATATCAATCGGATGACAAAAGTCACTCGAGCAGAATTCGGCGGAGTACCAGTGGACGAGGTGATCAATCTCAACGCATTCGACCTTGATCACGCACTAGAGAAGCGACCCTCCTTTCTAGAACCCGAGTATCCCTTCGAATGGACTGGCGTCTACCAGCTCGACCAAGGCCGATATCACCTTCACTTGGACGATGGTCCAGACCCAGAGATGTCTCTTGTCGCGGTCACTGACCTCAAGCCAGAGGATTCCGCACTGATCGAGGGTGCAGAGTGGTGCGTCCGACGGTATGCGCACCCAGCGATCGATGCGCAACCAGGCACACCAATCCTTCTCGATGAGCACGTTAACTTGCACCTCGAGAACGCGGGAACTAAATCATTCTCAATAGACGTCGAGGAACCAACTTGTTTGGGCCTCTACACCCAGCATACCGCTGAAGAATTCAACATCCGCCTCATTAAAGACGCCGCAGGGCCAGAGATTACGGTGAAACCCGTGCTGGAAAAAACCTGGGTCGCACAACACGAACATGATGACGAGGTCAGTTCTGTTGCNATCGAGCGAATGGGCGATGTCGACATCAATGCAGTGAATAAGTGGTTGAGCCAACTCTTGGCTGAAAAAGGCGTGGATATTTTTAGACTAAAGGGGTTCCTCAGCATCAAAGATGATCCACAACGCTTCCTCCTGCAAGGGGTACACATGCTGCTAGATTCTCAACCAGAGCAACCTTGGGGTAACTCCGAGCGCAGGAATCANNTGGTTATCATNGGTAGGAATCTAGACGAAGCCGGCTTGNTCGCTGGNTTTGAATCGTGCCTNANACAACCATAATCCGATCNACCGGTTCANTTGTTGAANACTGGTCNGCGACCACNNCTGAATACCCAATTGAGTGTAGTTGGACACACGATGGACATNGTCTGATCGCAGCGGATGCCGCCGGGGANATAACGAGCTATGACGCCCTATCAGGNGCACCCATTTGGACCGTTCCAGGNTCTCATGANGGTGGACTGCTCGCTTTGTCAATCCATCCCAAGAAAGNNAGNCTCGCATCNAGTGGTCAAGATGGCTGCGTGTCGATTTGGAATGGTTCCGATGGAACCGAGATCTCTACTTTTGACTTGANCGAGCNGTGGGCAGAACACATCAGTTGGTCGCCCAAAGGTCNATTGCTCGCAGCCAGCGCTGGTCGNGATCTNTNTTTGATTGAACCTNCNAGCAAGACCGTTCATTCGCTTGGCACGCAACCGAGCACNATTGCAGCGCTCGCCTGGTGTAANGATAAGGAACTTGCCGTTGCCCACTACGGCGGCGTCTCTNTGTTTAGCGCCAAATCANTGAAAATGACTCGGCGNTTCGAGTGGAAGGGATCACTNGTTTCGATGGAGCTTNGTCCGAGNGGCGAAATTATCGCCTGTGGCAGCCAAGACAACAGTGTTCATTTTTGGCGGAAATCAACTGGAGCCGATGCGAAGATGTCTGGTTATCCGGGCAAGCCCACCAACTTAGCCTTTGATTCGCGCGGATTGCTTCTCGCCACAGGCGGGCGTGAAATTGTGACGATTTGGAACTTTGCTGACGGTGGACCGGAGGGCACTAGGCCAACAGAACTCGACATGCATAGCTTGCCAATCACATGCCTGTCTTTCTCTCCCACACAGCCACTTCTCGCGTCTGGCTCTAGGGACGGATCAGTGATGGTTTGGTCTGTTGATGAAAGTGGCGAGGGTACTCCTCGCGCGGGGATACTTTTAGCTGAGCGAATCACGAGCATCGCATGGAGCCCCGATGGCAATATGTTGTCGGCCACGAGTGGCGCTGGCCAAATCACGACTTGGCAGCTTGAGACGTAACGACATAGGACAGCCAGCACCGCTCCGATTAGTCAATCTCGACACTCAGAGGGACCCACAACAAGCCCGCAGGCATTATTCCCCTGCACTTCGAATGGCCGCTCTTTGATTAAATCCCGTCCCAGGCGCCGCGAGCGGAGGCCCTCATCAGTACTTGTCGATTTTCATCGGTAGCTGCAGGCTCTGACTCGCCAAAAATGGCCCGCACCCAGTGTCCGTCGGTTGGGTTTGGAAAAAGAATAAATGTCTCCCCAAAATCTTCTCGATCGCGCTCCATCAGCGCATAGCGTTCATCGATATCTTTGACATAGTAGTCACGCTTGTAGTCGTTCAGGTTATCGCCGAGCAGCGCGACCACCTCATGAGATTTTCCAATTGCCTCTCGACTCGAAGATTTATCAGACGTCTCTCGGTAAACCGTTAAATGGTCTGCATCAGCAAAAGGCAAATCTAAATATTGGAGCTGTCGCAGGGCGTAGTCGAAAGTCTCCTCGCCCTGATCCCGATTGGTCACATAAAAGACCTCAACGGCCTGCTCCTCGCAGAAGGCGAGAAATTCCGTAGCGCCTGGCACTGGGGTCATCAAGTTCTTGGGGATCCACTCGTCCCACAATGCGTCATCGAAGAAGTCGACGCCCTGCTCCACGAGATAGGCCCAATAACTGGCCGAATGCACGACCGTATGATCAATGTCCGTAATGACCGCAAGCGGCTTCTCTGAGGAGCGTTTTTCTAGCGCCAGTTCCACACGGAGCTTTGCCAAGTTATAAGCCTGATGGCACAACGCGCCAAACTCTGCGGATGTGTTCGCCCAGGCTACTGCCCATAACAGTGGATTGGTGAGGGATGAATCTTCAGTAAATGATTCACGAGCAATTTCCGACTGAACCTCCGCAGCGAGTGGCAGTGAAAGACCGCCCATCAACACTGAGGCCGCGAATCGCCTCCGATTCAAGAAAGGACCGATTGATTTCATTAGCGGGGGTCTCGAGCCAGCTTTATGACCCATCAGCATGCCACAGGCTGTGACTTTTGGGCAGGAGGTTGATCACTCTGGAGCCATCCAGACGATCTCACTAACCAAAAAGGGCCCTATGGGCCCTTTTTAATGTCACTAAGCGCAACGGAGGGCTACTCCATGAGCTCGGCGATTTCATCCTCGTCGAATCCCTTGGCAATTAGCGCAAGTTTGAACTTCTCTAGCGCACTGCGCTCGATGCTTCTTGCCTGCGCCGTCGAGATCCCGAGTTGCTCGGCGACTTCTTTCAACGTACAGAAATATTCTAGTTGCATCGATCCCTCTCAATCCTCTCTTTTTTCCACCTTTTTTCCACTTAGTCTGTTGCACTGAGCCTGACGTGCTTAACTATCAGCAGGTGCGGGCAATTACGATTGTTGTCATTGCACTCTCGTAGTACTTGCTCGCACGCCTCACCCAAACAGCCCAAAACGCTAACCAGGCCTTTTGGCAGGTCGCATCTAAGGGGTCTACCCTACTGAGTTGCTTTCCTTGCTTTGTAGCATTCGACCAGCGACTGAAGAACTAGTTCCTTAGTTCATACGCAAAACCTGATCCTCAGGATGAATTCCTCCGAGTAGTAGAGTCAGCAATACCAATCATCTCAATCAAGCGCTTTACCAAGGGCTTTTGCTTCCTCCTCATAACGAGCATAAGAATTTTTCATGGTTGCCGAATTCAGAATCACTTCCGCGCAGAGCGTTTTCGTTTCAGCATCAAAGACTCGCGTCAGTATCCAGTTTGACTCGGTACGGCGACTCTCGGATAACGCAATGATCTCGCGCTCGAGCAAGTACGGATGGTCCACAAACAGAGGGCCATCGATCATGCGGATTTCTTGTGCCGCAAAGAGCCCTACAGCAGGACCTTTCGCACGAAACCGCGCTTGGCCACTGGTGTATTGAACAAGAACGGAGATCATCTCAAGCGGAATGATGGGTCTCCCCCAGGGAGAGTCGATTGCCCCCTCTTCCGTGTAATAAGGATGCTGTTCTGTAATGGAGGCCAGTTTTTGAGCGAGTGAAAAAGGGTACATATCGCCCATATGCTGATCGAAGGCCATTTGCGCAGACTCTGGGTTGCCTGCCCCTTTTTGCCCGACCGAAAGCTCGCTCAAAATGACTAACTGCTCGCTGGGTTTAAGGCGCGCTCGCCTAACATCAAGCTCGGTTTCCCCGTGGTCGGGACCAAGACTGGCTGTGCCGGTTAGCACCGGTGTCCCATCGCGTTTTTCGGCGCCAATTCGAGCCTGGCTCGCGCCTGGTGCCAGCGGCTCAATAAAAGCTCGGACCTCTTCACCTTCAATGACCATGTTTTGGTAATGCGCGCTGACGCAACCACGCTCAAAAAAAGCATCACCAAATTGTTCCTGCAGCAAATGCACGAACTGACTGAAGTGTGTCGGCCCTTCTATCGGCGCCCCAGCAAACCCTAAGTCCTCTGCCATTGCATCATCGTGAATAGAAAGGTGGCCATCATATTCCTGAGTCGCCAACATCTGTTTTGGGTATCTGAATTCACTGTACGTCGTCATTGTTTCTGCCCCCCCATCACCCTATTACCTGGTCGATGCTTTATAGTAATTCGCTTCACACCTAAATGGACCACACGATGAAAGATTTATTTTCGGTGACGGGAAAAACCGTATT
>PBWF01000018.1 GCA_002728935.1 Gammaproteobacteria bacterium
CAAAGTGTTTGTCCTCGAAGTGATGGGTCGGCACGCGGGTTGGATTGCAGCTGCCAGCGGACTCATACAGTCAAAAGCGGGTGATCCGCCCCATGTCATTGTTTTACCCGAGGTCGCCTTCGAAGAGGGCGCGTTTGTGCGAAAAGTCGAACAATCGGTTAAGCGATCGGGCTATTGCGTCGTCGTTGCCTCGGAGGGCGCACAAACCAGTGATGGCCGCTTTCTCGCAGAAAGTGGCGGAACGGATGCGTTTGGCCATGCTCAACTCGGTGGAGTAGCGCCATGTCTTGTAGACATCATCAAAGCTAGGCTCGGCTACAAGTGCCATTGGGCCTTAGCCGATTATTTACAGCGTGCGGCTCGTCACATCGCTTCGAAAACAGACGTCGAACAGGCCTATGCAGTAGGCGCTAGCGCAGTTGATGCCGCGCTTGCTGGGCATAATGCGAAAATGGTGGCTATCGAGCGCGTATCCTCGAGCCCGTATGGCTGGAAAACGAAGCTAGTGCCACTCAGTCGAGTTGCGAATGTTGAGAAAAAAATGCCGAAGCGCTTCATCGCAAGGGATGGATTTGGTATTACCCAGGCCGCTAGGCACTACTTGGCGCCCCTGATTAATGGCGAAGACTACCCGGCCTATAGGCAAGGGTTGCCTCAGTACGCATCGTTGAAGCGGGTGTTATTGCCGAAAAAGTTACCTGAAGCATCGTTTTAGGTGAACGAGGCATGCAGGCGATTTGCTCGGAAAAAATCGAGGGCCTCTCGCTTGATTGTCCGTGTCATGGTTGTTGACAGCGATTATCAAGCGCCGACTAACGCTGAAACCCGGTCTGTGCACTTGGTGTTCAGTCTTAGAGAGGGAAGGGTGTCTCGGCTTGGGTAGGTATCGGGATATCAAAGGCATTTAGCATCGCCGAGACGCCGAGGTAGTAGCCGATGAGCGCGACGAAGTTGATCGATCCCTCTTCCCCCAATTCGAGCTGTAATCGTTCAAACGTGGGCTCGGACAGCGTACGATTTTCTACGAGTTCAGTGGCAGCATCGAAGGCTATTTGCTGAGCGGACTCTGGAAACAGGGGGCGCTCCCCTTGTTTGATGTGTTCAATCTGCGTATCAGTGATGCCAGCCTCTCGTGCCATGGGTGCATGGGCATACCATTCAAAGTTTGATCGCCAGTAGCGCGCAGTCACCAATATCCCAATTTCCATGATGGCTCGTGAAAGTTGGCTTTGATAGCGAAGTGCGTGCCCCAGCTCACACAGATGCTGACCTATCTCGGGGATGAGTAGCCAAGGGCCAAATGGGCCTGGAAGCGGTGCATCTGGTTCCGTCCTGCGGGTTTCGGCGATTCTTTGATAAAGGGAGCGTTGTAAGGAATCAAGTGTCTCTGGCGCCAAGGATTGAAATCGCATCGATCGTTCTCGTTTTTAGATAACGCTATTTAACCTTTAAACACTGGATCTCGCATGTTGCGGGCGACGCAAATTCCGGCTCGAGCCGAGCTCCACTTAAATGAATAACCGACGGACAATAAAAAAGCGGGTGGAGCCCGCTTTTTTATTACCGCGATGAGCGCGCACCCTCGCTTGGGTTGGCGCGCACCATGGAGATTAACAAGACACTACAGGAGTGGCGCAATCACCAGGCTAACAATAGCCATCACGTTGATCAGAATGTTCATTGATGGGCCTGAGGTGTCCTTGAAAGGATCGCCAACTGTGTCGCCAACAACGGCGGCGGCATGGACTTCCGAACCCTTGCCTCCGAAATTTCCGCGCTCAACAAACTTCTTGGCGTTGTCCCATGCGCCGCCTGCATTGGCCATCATGAGAGCCATAAGTACGCAGCCGAGCAGGCCGCCTGCAAGCATACCGCCGAGCGCTTCCGGTCCTAGGATAAATCCAACCACCGGTGGTGCAGCAACGGCAATGACACCCGGCAAGATCATTTTCTTGAGGGCAGCGTTAGTTGCGATCTCGATACACTTTCCATGATCTGGCTCTGCAGTGCCTTCCATCAAGCCAGTAATTTCTCGGAACTGACGTCTAATTTCTTCGATCATTTCCATCGCAGCATCTCCGACAGCAGTCATGGTGATCGATGCAATCAGCATCGGAAGCGTTCCACCTATGAAGATGCCCACGAGCACCATAGGATCGTTCAACTGAAGAGAGAAGTCGGGTTGCTGTACGACCATGGTTTCAACAAATGCCGCGATAATTGCCAGCGCCGCTAGAGCCGCCGCACCAATCGCGAAGCCCTTACCAATGGCCGCGGTGGTGTTGCCAACCTCGTCGAGGCCATCTGTGATGTTACGCACGTCTTCTCCGAGGCCGCCCATTTCAGCAATACCGCCTGCGTTATCAGCAACTGGGCCGTAGGCGTCCAGTGCCATGGTCATACCGACTGTTGCCAGCATGCCGCATGCTGCAATGCCTACGCCATACAAGCCAGCAAAGAATGTTGAAACAAAAATCACCGCAGCAATACAGAGAATCGGTAGGACAACAGATTCCATCCCCACTGCGAGACCGGTAATCATGACAGTCGCAGTTCCCGTTTTTCCAGATTCTGCAATGCGTTCAACGGGCTTGCTGGCCGTGTAGTATTCGGTGATCAAACCAACCGCCATGCCGCCAATTGCGCCCGCTACGATCGCCAAAAAGACGGTGTAGGAAAGCCCCAGTTCGTCGGTCAACCACCATGCGGCTCCCATCAACAAGACCGCTGATAATTGGTGTCCATTTCGAAGCGCTTGCTCAGGCGCAGCGTTGGACCGCATGCGGACAACCAAGATACCGATAACCGAGCAAACTAGGCCTAGAGAAGCAAGGATCAAGGGGAAAGCCATCAAATTGGCTTTTGCTTGTTCGCCCGCGGCGCCATCCAGCAGGGCGCTCGCACTTGGATCAGACATTACCATGGTGGATGCAATGGCAACGGTAGCAATCATGGAGCCGCAGTAGGATTCGAAGATGTCTGAGCCCATGCCCGCGACGTCTCCGACGTTGTCTCCGACATTGTCTGCAATCACGCCAGGGTTTCGGGGGTCATCTTCGGGAATGCCAGCCTCGACTTTACCCACGAGGTCAGCGCCAACGTCAGCACATTTTGTGTATATGCCTCCGCCAACACGTGAGAAGAGCGCGACGCTTGATGCACCCATACCAAATCCGTGGATGGCGTGTGCTGCTTCGGGGTTGCTCCCGAACATCCAGTAAAGGAATCCCAGACCAACCAGGCCGAGCGAAGCGACGCAGAGTCCCATAATTGAGCCGCCGTAAAACGCAATAGTAAGCGCTCCAGCTTGTCCTTCCGATTGGGCCGCAGTGGTTGTTCTGACATTGGCTTTCGTGGCTGCGAACATCCCGAGATATCCGGCAAGGCCCGATGCTAACGCGCCAACAGCGAACGAGATCGCGGTATTGATGCCGAGGGCAAAGAACAAAATGGCGCCCAACGGAATCGCAAACATGGCGAGTCGANTATATTCGGTGTTCATAAAGACCATGGCGCCTTCGTGAATTGCATCACCGATCTTGCGAATCTTCTCGTCCCCTTCGNTTTGACGAACCATGATGGTGTAAATCACAAACGCGACAACCAGTCCCGCGATGCCAAAGAGTGGCGGTAATAACGCATCTAAAATCATATTGAGTCTCGATCGAGGTTGATTTGAGGTGTGCCCTCCCCGGGCAGCGCCCAATGGTACAAAATTGTCAGAAAATAGGGAATGCTTGGTCGCGGTAATCGTCCGACACAATGAGCGCCTCTTAGCCCTGTTCGAGTAGCTGCCTTAGGTCGCTCATTGCCGCATTGGCCCGCGAGATATGTGAGGCCATCACCAGCGAGTGATTTGCTAGCACGCCAAAACCCCCTCCATTAAGAATCATGGGGCTGTACAGCGTATCTTGTGTCGGTTCGAGTTCGCGAATGATTTGACGCAAGCTAACGCGCGCATTTTTCTTCTCAAGGACGTCAGCAAAGTCGGCGTCGACGGCCTCAAGTAAATGCAAAATGGCATAGGTCGAACCTCTAGCTTCATAAAAAACGTCATCCAATTGAAGCCAGGGCGTTTTTATGGTTTGGTCCCTCGCTGTCTGCGTGGATTGCCTTGCTGCCAACTCGCCAGCAAGGCCAGTATCCAATTGCCGTTTGCCGACACTAGCGCTTAGCCTTTGAGACAGGCTGCCGAGCCTTGTCTCGACCTCTCCTAGCCAAACACTCAAGTTGTCCGCGCGAGCATAAAACTGCGCTTCTGGACGAGCGTGATCACCGAGGCGAACCAAGTAGCGATTCAGCGCCCCAATGCCCTTTCGATACTCTGACTCCGTTTGCGGAATCAGCCAGGACTGGCTGTCGAAGTAGAGCTGGTTTTCGGCCGTGACTAAGTCTTGATCTTCGGTACTTTGCGATTGCGAGCGACTCATGGTGTTGCGAAGTGCTCGGGCGAAATCCCTACATTGCACCAAAACGCCGAATTCCCATCGAGGTACGTTATCCATGAAAACGCTTGGCGGCAGCACGTCATTACTTAAATAACCTCCTGGTTTATCCAGTAATGACTCGGTTAAGCGAGACAAGGTCGCGACACTACGGGTGCCAACCACTGGCCTAATATTTTGCTCTTCTAACTTTGCTTCTATAGACGCAATGGAAAAACCATCAGGTGTTTGATTGAAATAAAGGCCGACGGGCAGAACGAGTAGCCCTAGCGCTACAGCGAGGTAGGAGGTAAAGCGCGCTAAAGCTGGCTGAGTCGTTTTTGTTTCTAGTGTTTCCTTAGAGCGGACAAATAGACTTTTTAGTCGTTCTTTCAATGGTGCTCGCCTTTATTCTGTAGTTGGAGAGGGGGCTAAAAATATAAGATCAATCCTTGCTGGACGATCGAGTTTGAGCGTTGCTCGTAAGCGCTGAGGCAGATACTGATTAACCGATTGGTAGATCCAGCGGCCTTCCTCATCGCTTCTCGAGTAGATAACAATAGTCGCACCCTGTTGGCGAATGCTGGCAGCGATGTCCTGAAAGAAGGAATTCACTGCGCGCTGAGTGGCTGAATCGTGATTAGGTAAATCAGTTGTGCTGGTGACCCACTCTGGCAACACGATCGTGCGCCGAGATAAGGAACGTTTCAGCTCCAGTCGCTCGGCTACTGTAAAAATGGCTGGAGCTTTGGGGTCAGCCAAAGCTGCCCGCTCGAGCCAGAGGTTTGCTTTTGTGAAGGCAAGGTCGTCTATGGCTTCAAGGGCCCAGGTTAAATAGAGTTCGACAATCTGATGGATGCCTTCCCTTGCACCATGATGATGGGGGTCAATCTGCAGAACAGAGCGGTAATAAAATAGTGCGTTCCGATCCTCGGGTTCGGTTAATAGTCGATCCTGCATGGCCTGATGGGCTTGCTCCATAAGTTGAGTAACAGCCAACTGTTTTTGATCGTACTGAGCGTTTGAACGTTCGGCGACTTGAGACTTGCTGAAGGGAGGCACGTTGTTTTGAGGGGGCACGGTGCTACAGGACGCCGTCCAGACTAGCAGGAAGAGGGTCCCAACTGAGCTGTGACCGTTATTTGTTAGAAACCTTTTTGCCAAGGGTCTTTCTTTCAAAAGTTTGGGCACTCTGGCGCAAAATTCAAAGCTGGTAACATAGGTCACCGGGACGGCTCCATAGAGGAGGTAGGCGCTGGGCGTTGGCCATGAATCAAATGAGGAGCTGGCTCGCTCGTCCAGAGTCTACGTGAGTAAAATGAATCGCACACAAATCGTAGTATTGGCTTTAGTCGTTGTTGTTTCAACGGGTGTCATCGGTGGAACGGTGGTCTTGACCCTATCAGGTCCGATCGATCTATCGACAACCATTAGAGCGACACAAAGTGCGGTTGCTCTTAGACATTATGACGCACGCCCATCTGATAGTAAGGGGATTAACTATCAGGCGAGCTTAGGCGCTGTAGCTGAGGGACCTTTACCAGAGTTGTCTCTGCCTTCTTCAAATGTATCGATAGGAGAGACAACGGGTTCCCGAGGCGCATTGGAACTCCTGCTGCAAGGCGAAGATGAAAGTCGGATATTACCTGTTGATGAAGCGTTTCCGTTTGATTACCTGCGTGACCGCGACCAGCTGATCCTGCGCTGGCAAACGGTTGAGGGGCATTATCTATATCGCCATCGCTTCGCTATACACCGGGCATCCGGAGAAGCCATTTCACTTCAGCTGCCCGATGGACAACTAGAGAAAGATCCTTATTTTGGCGATGTCTATATCTTCGAAAGACCGCTTGAAATCTCGGTCGACTTAAATCGTTTGATGGTTAACGGCGAAGAGGATCCGCACTACCGAGTGACCTATCAAGGCTGCGCTAGGATGGGGTACTGCTACCCTCCCCAGCAGCGGTTGATCGAAATAACTCGCGCTGGTGCGTAAGGTTCGACTGTAAGGCTTCGTATTTCGAGTAATGTTATGAGTCAACGATTCATTTTATTGTTAAACGGCCCAAACTTAAATTTGCTAGGCACACGCGAACCGGATTTTTACGGGTCTACGACGCTTATGGACATTGAGCAGGAACTGGTGAGTCGAGCCGCGCAATCTGGAATAACGCTCTTGTGCAAACAATCGAATGCAGAGCACGAACTTATTACCCAAATCCATATGGCTCAAGGAAATGTTGATGGCATCATTTTTAATCCCGGTGCCTTTACTCACACCAGCATCGCTCTTCGCGACGCGCTCGTTGGCACCGAACTGCCATTTATCGAGGTTCATTTATCAAATGTCTTTGCTCGAGAGCGTTTTCGGCATCGCTCCTATTTGTCGGATATCGCGCTGTCGGTTATCTCAGGGCTGGGGGCTAGGGGTTACGATATGGCGCTCAGAGTATTTCAGCATCGCCTCTTAAGTGCGGATTGAGGGATGTCTGCCAGCCTTATAGTTAATCATTAAGTGAAAGCGAGTAGTGCACGTTGATGGAACGAGGTAAATCATCATTCAAAAAAAGCTGTGACGAATCCCTCAATAGTGACAATCCAGCTTTTATGCAGGCCTCTAAAGTGCGCAGAGAAACCGCTGTACAGCATCACTTTTAGAACGATAGATTGAGAATCATCATGTGAGTTGGGCCGTGGCTCGAAAGATGACACCCGGTCCTGGTTATGGGTGCTCAGCGCGGAGATGAGTCCAGATGGCTATAGCTTGGTTCGAATAGGATAGGGGCAATGCATTGGAATAAGGTGAGCGTGACCGTCTACCCTGAGCAAGCAGATGCCATTGAATCTCTGCTTTGGGCATTGGGCGCAGTGTCAGTCACTTTCTCTGATTCGCAAGACAACCCAATTTTCGAGCCGCCGGTAGGTGAGCATCCATTATGGCAGCAGTCGGAAATGTCTGCGCTGTTTGACCAAGAGTCCGATCTTAGCGCCATAGCCGATGCAATAGCCGCTGAATCTGATGCTAGCGTGCATATCGAAGCGCTGGTCGAGCGAGCTTGGGAGCGAGAATGGCTTGACCAATTTAAGCCCATGGCCTTTGGCGATCGGTTGTGGATTGTTCCATCGGTCTACGATTCGCCCAAAGAAGCTGAGGTGGTGCTTCGGCTGGATCCGGGCCTGGCTTTTGGTACGGGCACTCATCCCACCACTGCGATGATCCTCAGATGGCTCGATAGTATGAAAATCAACGGCCTCAGTATTTTGGACTACGGCTGTGGGTCGGGGATTTTAGCGGTGGCGGGGTTGCTACTGGGTGCCAAGACTGCGACAGCGGTTGATATTGACCCTCAAGCGATACAGGCGACACTTGATAATGCGGATCAAAATAAGGTTAGTGATCGACTGATGACGGGAGAGGTTGGTCGTGTTGCTATTGGTCGATACGATATCGTGCTTGCTAACATCTTGGCAGAGCCGCTCTGCACACTTGCCGAGACTTTGTGTCAAAGCACCGGGGTGGGCGGAACTCTAGTGCTCTCAGGGATTCTACAAAGTCAGCGAGATGATGTGGCTGCCGCCTATGAAGGGCGAGCCATGGTTATCGCTGAGTACGAAGAAGAGGGGTGGGTCGCAATGGTGCTTAAAAAATGTTGATCGCCCAGAGTCCCAATTGCTGGGACTCGTTCCAGGTATGGATGGGTCTGATGCAGGTGTATTTGAACCGCCCTCTAGAGGCGCTGAAACGAATGTTAGAGATGAAGAGCCAGAAGGAGCTATCCGCATCGCAGTTGGCGTATTAGCTATCGCATTGATCGTATCCCCTGCGATATTAGTGCAGCACCTGCTATCATCCGATGCCCAAGATTGGCAGGTAGCTGTAGTGAAAGTCGGACCCTTTTCTCACTCAAGCCGAGTGGTGCTGGCGCCTATGGCTGGCGTTACTGACCGGCCTTTCCGCGATTTGTGTCGAGGGCTGGGAGTTTACTGGGCTATTGGAGAAATGCTGACCTCTAATCTAAAGCTCTGGTCCAGTAGCAAGTCTACCAAGCGACGTGTTCAAAATGATGAGGTTGGTCCGAGATGGGTGCAGATCGCCGGCGCTGTTCCTGCTCAGATGGCAGAAGCGGCCCATGCCTGCCAGCAGGATGGTGCTGAAATCATTGATATCAATCTTGGGTGCCCCGCTAAGAAGGTATGTAATCGCGCCGCGGGCTCGGCGTTGATGAAAGATGAAGCGTTGGTAGAACAGATTTTGTCTGCAGTGGTTAGCGCTGTATCGATCCCGGTTTCCTTAAAAATGCGGCTAGGTTGGTCGCTGGATCATCAAAATGCGGTCACCATTGCTCAAATGGCCGAATCGTTAGGAGTTTCGCTTGTTACTGTCCACGGCCGGTCTCGCGCCTGCCGGTTTGGGGGACCAGTTCACTATGACCGGATCCTAGCAGTTCGGGAGGCCGTCCGTATTCCTCTCTTGGCTAATGGTGATATCCGTAGTGTGGAGGATGCGCGCAAAGTCATTGAGGTGACGGGTGCCGATGGGGTGATGATAGGTCGCGCGGCGCAAGGCCAGCCATGGCTACCCGGACTGATCGATAGAGCGCTGGCAGGTAGTGATGATATCGATCCTCCTTCCTGGATAGAGCAGCTTCGCTTGATTCGCGATCATGTTCATAAACTCCAATGTTTTTATGGTGATATGCAAGGGGTTCGAATTGCAAGAAAACATGTAGGTTGGTTTCTCGATGCCGCACAAGCTTATACATCGGATCACGCCAAGGTAAATCTATTCGCCCAAAAGAAACAGCGGTTCAATCGATTGGAATCAGCTGATGACCAAATCCATTTCTTTGATGAGCTGAAGACCAGCGATTGGCTCAGAGCGCTTCGCGTCGCATGAACAATTTAAAAGTAGAGCAGGACAATGCCGACAGAGGCAGTGTGATTTCGATATCGGTCGAGCAGGCAGTCACGCAGTATTTACGACTAATGACCGATCAGAACGTTAGCGATCTGTATAGTCTCGTTCTTTCACAGGTCGAGCCTGCTCTCCTCCGTTCGGTTATGACCCATGTAGAAGAGAATCAATCTAAAGCGGCGCAGTTGTTAGGGATAAGTCGAGGAACGTTACGATCAAAGCTAAGGAAACATGGTCTGATCTAGGAGCTATTTCGGCTAACCTTTTGCTTGAGACCCGATGGTAGGTAATGTCGATAGTGCGGTAGCGCAGCGTTGGTAAAGCAGTGATAGGGCTGTGACAACGAAAGAAACATGTAGTGACAAAAGAGGAATGAATTCATGTCAAAACTCGATTGGGTCCCGATCAAAAGGGCGCTAATCAGCGTTTCCGATAAGACAGATCTCATTTCTCTAGCTTCCCGCCTCCACGATAACGGGATCGAGTTACTCGCGACTGGGGGGACTTTTCAAGCCATTTTTGATGCGGGGATCACAGTCACTGAGATTGCCGAAATGACCGCTTGGCCCGAGATGATGGGTGGGCGAGTTAAGACCCTCCACCCAAAAATTCATGGTGGATTGCTTGCAAGAGATGTCATCGATGACAAGGCATTGTCCGATCATCAGATCCCGCGCATTGATCTGCTGGTGTTGAACCTTTACCCGTTCGAAGCGGTCACGTCCGATGATGCCTGCACGCTGGCGGATGCGATTGAAAATATCGATATCGGCGGGCCAGCTATGCTGCGATCTGCCGCTAAGAATTACGATCGTGTGACCTTGATCACAGATCCCAATGATTATGATGATTTCCTGGATTGCTTAGAGCACGGGAACGGCGCCGTCGACCGACACTATCGTTTTAGTCAGTCAATTAAAGCATTTGCTCGAGTCGCGGCATACGACGCGGCGATTTCGAATTATCTCGCCGCGCGTCAAGAGGAGACCGATGCGCGTCAGTGCGATTTTCCTAGTGTTTACACCCAGCAGTGGGTCAAAGTTAGTGAGATGCGGTATGGAGAGAATCCCCATCAATCTGCCGCGTACTACCGAGACGAAGGTGCAGCATCCGGGTTAGCCCACGCTAAGCAATGGCAGGGCAAAGCCCTGTCTTTTAACAACGTCGCGGACGCCGATGCAGCGTGGGAGTGCGTGAACGCGTTTTCTGCTCCCGCTTGTGTCATCGTCAAGCACGGTAACCCTTGTGGTGTGGCCTGCGATGTATCGTTGGCCCTGGCCTACCAAAAAGCCTTTGAGACAGACCCGACCTCTGCATTTGGCGGGATTATCGCGTTCAATCGCATGCTTGANTTCAGCACTGCTGAGGCGATCATCAAACAGCAGTTCGTTGAGGTCATCCTCGCGCCCTCGGTTGCAGAAGGCGTTGATAGCGTTGTTGCTGGACGAAAAAATGTTCGCCTGCTTACTGCGACGGAGGATCAGCGTTTGGGGCGGCCCATGCTGAAGACCATCTCAGGTGGCTTGCTCATCCAATCGAATGACGATGCCTTGGTGGATGAAGCAGCGATGGAAGTCGTAACGACGAGGCAGCCGACTGACGACGAAAGAGACGATCTGCACTTTGCTTGGATTGTTGCTAAGTACGTGAAGTCAAACGCCATTGTCTATGCAAAGGATGCAAGGACCGTCGGGGTTGGCGCTGGCCAGATGAGCCGGGTTTACAGTGCTAAGATCGCAGGGATTAAGGCGGCTGACGAGGGGTTGCCGGTACCGGGATCAGTGATGGCCTCGGACGCGTTCTTTCCTTTCAGAGACGGTATAGATGCAGCGGCGAGCGCGGGCATTACCGCGGTCATCCAGCCGGGTGGCTCTGTCCGGGATGGCGAAGTGATTGACGCCGCCAACGAGGCGGGTATGGCGATGATGTTCACTCATATGCGCCATTTTCGGCATTAATCACCCGTGTAATGGGTAGAAGGGAATTCGATAGATGTGCCGGTGCATCGAATCACTGGTCGGCGCGCTAGGTATTTCAAACGCTAAGCGCCAAGATTAGAGTCACTGGTTTTACATTGTCCTGGATTAAGCGTTGCACCGGTGTGTACAAGTAGACCGCAATAGTGTGTGCGAAAAAAGGTTGATGATTCAAACGGTCACTGTAAGACGGCCGGCGTCAAAGGGAGAGTCATGAATATTTTGGTGATTGGTAATGGCGGGCGTGAACACGCGTTGGCGTGGAAGTTTGCCGAATCGCCGTCAGTTGAACGAGTGTTCGTTGCGCCTGGTAATCCAGGAACGGCACTCGAGGCTAAGTGTGAAAATGTCGCCATAGGGGTAATGGATTTTGACGCGCTAACGGCCTTTGCGAGCAGTCAATCGATTGACTTGACCGTTGTTGGGCCCGAGGCCCCCCTAGTTGCTGGCATTAAAGAAGCATTTGACGCCAAAGGTTTGCTTTGCCTTGCACCGTCTAAAGCGGCTGCCCGACTCGAAGGTTCGAAGCGGTTCGCAAAGGAATTCATGGTAAGGCATCAGATTCCCACCGCTTTATTCGAGGCATTTACAACACCAGGGCCGGCCAAGCAGTTCGCAAGAGAGCTAGGGTTGCCACTGGTCGTCAAAGCTGACGGGTTAGCGGCAGGTAAGGGAGTGGTCATCGCTACAACTTATGAGGCGGCGGATCAGATCATCGATGACATGCTAAGCGGGAACGCCTTCGGCGAGGCCGGTGCCGAGGTTGTTATCGAAGAATTTCTTCATGGAGAAGAGGCCAGTTACATCGTCATTAGTGATGGCGAGAAAACCTGTGCTTTTGCCTCATCCCAAGATCACAAGCGGATTTTCGATCATGATGAGGGGCCCAATACTGGAGGCATGGGTGCCTATTCTCCGGCTCCCGTAGTCACTCCTAGCGTGGCTTCTAGGGTTGAGGAAACAATCATTCAGCCTGTGATTCGCGGCATGAAAGCAGAGGGCCTTGAGTACAGAGGTTTTTTGTACGCCGGGTTGATGATCGATAACGAGGGTTTACCAAAGGTTATCGAATTTAATTGCCGATTTGGTGACCCAGAAACTCAGCCCGTCATGATGAGACTGAGAGAGGATTTGGGGGCACTTTGTCTTGCTGCTGCTAAAGGTGAGATGGACTCTAGGTCGCTCAATTTCACTGAGCAATCCTCCATTGCCGTAGTGATAGCCAGTGAAGGCTACCCTCAAACGCCGGTGTTAGGCGACGAAATCGTAGGGGCAAACGACGAATTGAGCAGTAAAGTCTTCCATGCTGGCACCCAGTTTAAGGGTGACATGCTCGTCACATCGGGTGGCAGGGTCTTGGCGGTGACAGCGCTGGGTGTTGACCTTAAGTCAGCGCAGACCTCGGCTTACCTCGATGTCAATCGCATTTCCTTCAGAGGCAGTCAATTTAGATCGGACATCGGGGCCCGGGGCGTTAAGTCATAACTGGCCCTAGCGTTAACCTACCCTGCGTCCACCATCCACGGNGATGATCTGCCCCGTAATGTAGTCACTGCTCGCAAGAAACTCCGCGACTTCGGCGATGTGGACCGGGCTACCTATTGTTGCAAGCGGTACGCGAGCCAAAATCGAATCAAGGAGTGCAGATTCCTCGAGCGCTGCGCTGGATTGAGGGGCGTCCTGCGGTACATAAGGTTCGGCGCTTGCCGCTATCGATGGCGGAAGAATCGCTCCAAGCGCGATGCCGTTGACGCGGTGGGCAGGCGCAAGATCTAAAGCAAGTGACCGAGTCATCATGGCGAGCCCTGCTTTGGTCGCTGAATAAACGCTGTAGTTGGGTAGCGGTCGATCACCAAAAATATCGCACAAAAAAATCAGATTCGCCCGAGGGGATAGCACCTTCAGCAGAGCCTGCGTGAGGAAAAAAGGCGCTTTCAAATTAGTACTCATCAAGTGCTCCCACGACGATTCCGTGGTGGTGCTGAGCGGAGTAGGTGAGAACTGAGCGGCATTGTGAATGACCAAATCAAGCTGCCATCCTAGATCGGTCACCGCGTTTGCAAGTGCTTTGATGTCGTCCGTCGAGCCGAGGTCGGCCGAAAAGGCGTTAGCAGAATCCTGCCGCTCACTGTTTAGCCGATGTGTCAGTTGGTCCGCAGCATCGCTTGAGGTGTGGTAGTGGATAATGATGCGCCAGCCCAAGCCGTGGAAGTGGTTCACGAGTGCCTTTCCAATTCTTTGGGCTCCACCGGTGATCAAAACGGTCTTTTGGTAATGGCTCACCCAGAGTAACTCTGCATCATTGCGTCAGCGATTCGGCTTCGCTGCATCGCCTCGATTTGTGCGGGTCGATCTGAGCCTGCTCTTAAGCTGCCTGTTTCAATCGGCATCAAAAACGCTTCGAGGGCGCGGTTCCATTGTTCAGCGAGCAATGTCCAGCTGGGAGTATGGTTGTGAATACTGCCCGCGATAANCAAGAGTGTAGTAAACCGATCAGGGCGCCGCCGAGCGTCCGTTGACTTCAAAGTGTCAAAGACACCGCTAGGATCGAGTGGCCCGGGCGCTGCGATCATGTGCGCGAAGTGATTCGAGAGTTTGGCCATGNCTGCCCATTCTTTCGGTAGGCCAAGTTGGGAAAAAGTGAGGTCGCTGGCAGCTTCTGCCTTGCCCTCTGCAGCGAGGCGGGCGAACCGGATAAGTGGCTCCGATGGTTCGAAATCGTCGAGCAAGCCAAAGTTAATGGTCGCCCAGTCTGGAAGGAGCTCAGCTAGGGCCCCGATGTCTCCCAGCATTTGAAAAAAAAGCGATGGNTTTGGCGTAGCGAGCGCTTTGTTTAACTCGACAAAGATCCTTGCTGGCGTCAAGGCGGCTAGGCTGCCTTGACGAACTATAGCTCGGCAACGATCGAGTGTGTCCCCTGCGATGGTGAAGTTAAATGGGCTGAGTTGCGCTTTAAACCTCGCAAGCCGAAGCACTCGCAGTGGATCCTCATCAAAGGCGGGCGATACATGCCGTAGTATGCGGCGATCAAGGTCTGCTTGTCCGCCATAGGGGTCGATCAACTGTCCTTCGTTATTTTGCGCGATGGCATTGATTGTGAGATCTCGCCGTCGTAAGTCGTCCTCTAGGCTGACGTCCTGGGCCGTGTGAAACTCGAAATCCCCGTAACCCGGTCCTGTGCTGCGCTCCAGACGGGCAAGGGCGTATTCTTCCTTGGTGTCTGGATGCAAGAAGACGGGGAAAAACTGACCAACCGCAGTAAATCCATTGGCTATCATCGATTCAGGAGACTCTCCAACCACTACCCAGTCTCGCTCCTTGGGATCGAGCCCAAGGAGGCGATCCCTGACTGCACCGCCGACTAAGTAGCTGTTCACTTGCGANTGACCTTTACGATTTCCATTGCGGGNAAATGGGTTAGCTGGCTAGTGCNACTTGGCTAAAGAGGTGCCCATCCTCTAGCCGCACGGCCGTCAATGCTCGGCCCCAAACACATCCAGTATCNAGCCCATAGAGCATCGGCTCAAACACTCCCTCAAGCGTAGCCCAGTGCCCAAAACANATAGTCCAACCTTGAAGCGTCGGATGCCGATGCTGAAACCAGCGCGAGAAGCCAGCCGGCGAGGTCAAGGCTTTGTGGTCAAATTCTAGCCGACCTGGGTGAGAATAGTAGCGCATCCTGGTCAGACAATTAGTGGCGAGCCTGAGGCGAGCTGGAGAGTCCATGTCGGTTTGCCAGTTGCTCGGCTCGTCGCCGTACATGGCTTTAAAAAAGGACGTTCGCAACTGGGGATCCCTTAAGTGCTGACAAATTACATCGGCCCAGTGAAGTGCGTCTTCGAGNCTCCACATCGCAGGCAGACCAGCGTGCACCATCACGGCCTTTAACTCATCATTTTTGTGAAGTAAGGGTTGACTGATTAAAAAGTCGATGAACGCGTCGCGCTTAGGNTGATGGAGGATGTCTTCGATCGTGTCACCGCGATGAGGAGATTTGACTCCATCGGTCACAGCAAGAAAGTGGAGATCGTGATTACCTAGTACGCAGGTTGCGTTGGGCAGTCCCATTAGCAAAGTAAGCGTGTCGACGTTGTTTGGCCCTCTGTTGATGAGATCACCAGCAAACCACANCTCGTCAGCGATTGGGTCAGGATTGATCCTCTCAAGGAGTGCTGCTAGCTCGCGATAGCACCCCTGAATGTCTCCGAACACATAGGTGCTCATCTGCCGGGCTCCATAGGTCCAGTCTCACTTAGCAGGATCGATAACTGAGCGTAGGTCAAAGGGTCAAGAGTCTCCGCCCGTGCCGCAGGATCTATGCCGGCTGTCAGCAAAGCCGTTTCGGAAAACAAATGTTTTAAGCTATTGCGTAGTGTTTTGCGACGCTGCCCAAATGCAGCAGTCAGAATCGTCTGCAAACCGTCGGTTTGAAATGGTTCTCGCTGCTCATGAGGGATTGGGGTTAGTACTGTCACAGCGGAATCAACTTTAGGCNCTGGCCAGAAAGCACTCGGCGGGACAGATAGCGCATGCGTGACCTGGCATCTGAGCTGTGTCACGACGCTCAATCTGCCATAGGCTTTGGTATGGGTTGGTGCTGAGAGTCGGTCGACGACCTCCTTCTGAAACATGAAGATCATCTGGTCAATGTGATCGAGTTGGTCGAGCAGATGCATGAGCAGCGGAGTTGAAATGTTGTAGGGTAGATTCCCAACGATAGTGAGTGGTGTAGGCAAGTCCTCCAGCCGAAGTTTTAGCGCGTCTTGCTGAAGGATCGTTGCGGTTCTCGGCAGCAGCGCCTCAAGACCGCGAATTAGGTCTCTATCCAATTCGACCACTGTTATCGATGGGTCGATTCGGCACAACTGCTTGGTCAGTGCGCCCTGGCCAGGACCGATTTCGAGGATGTGTAGGCCGGGCCTATTTGGCACAAACCCAACAATGTCATCGATGATGAGCGGATCCTGGAGGAAATTTTGGCCGAAACGTTTTTTGGCTCGCATTAGGTCAGCTGGGTATTGGGTTGACTNAGTTCCGCAGCCATTTGAANCGCGCAGCTGAGGCTCTGGTCTGAAGCGCGCCCCGTGCCTGCAAGATCGACTGCAGTACCGTGATCAACCGAAGTCCTAATGAAAGGAAGTCCTAACGTGATGTTGACCGCCTGGCCAAACCCNGCGTATTTGAGTGTTGGTAGTCCTTGATCGTGATACATCGCAATAATCGCGTCGTAGTCTGCGATCCTTTGCGGAGTTAAGAGTGTGTCGGCCGGTAGCGGATCAGAAAGGTTCATCCCCTCTGCGCGCAGTTTCTCAATTACAGGCTCAAGTACTTCGATCTCCTCGCGGCCAAGATAGCCGCTTTCACCCGCGTGTGGATTGAGGCCACAAATCCCGAGGCGAGGCGATTCGCTTCCAAATAGCGACCGAAGACTTTGGTCTGTAATCCGCAGAGTGGTCTCAAAAGAATCGTCCGTGATTGCTGCTGNCACNGCGTTGAGCGGTAGGTGGGTCGTGACGAGCGCTACTCGGAACGATCCGGCAGCGAGCATCATGACAACGCGCGAAATGCCGGCGCGCTCTGCAATCCATTCGGTGTGTCCGCTGAACGCGATGCCTGCCTCGTTGAATGCCGCTTTGTTGACAGGCCCAGTGACCCAGGCGGACGCTTCGCCAGTTGAGCACAGATTGAAAGCGGTCTCCAGGCACTCGAGGACATAGGGCGCGGAGTGCGCAGTGATGACACCTGGCCTGATTCGGTGCTCGCAAGTAACAGGCCAAACATTCAGAGCCCCTCGAAGCCGATCAGTGATGCTTGCCATGACGTGAATGGTGCACTCGGTAGAGAGTGTTTTGGCCCGATCGGCGAGGACGCTAGGATCGCAGACGAAGATGCAGTCGGATGAATGCAGACCCGACGCTACGACGCTGATCGAGATGTCCGGGCCGATTCCTGCGGGATCCCCGGGGGTGACAACGATCGGACGGTTAGCTTCTGATTTCGACAAAGGCATCTTCTCGGATTTCGCGGACCCAATTATCCACTTCTTCCTCAAAGGACTGGTTACGCAGATAGTTTTCGATTTGATTGCGCTTGAACATGTCGCTGAAGTCTTCGACGCGCTTACCAGTGACTTCAAGAAAGTGAAATCCAAAGTCACTCTGAAAAACCGGACTCACAACACCTTCCTCGGTCCCTCGCATCATCGATGCAAACGCAGGTACGAACTCGCGGCCTGTGTTCCAACCGAGATCGCCGCCGCTCAGCGCTGAACCAGGATCCTCTGAGTACAGTCGCGCGACCTCGCCAAAATCACGGCCAGCGATGATCTCATCGCGCAGATCCTCGGCGAGCTGCCTTGCTTCTTCCAGGCTTCGGATTTCGTTAGGTTTGATTAGCACGTGCCGAACACGCGTTTGATCGATGAGGCCCTCAGCTGTCGCGCCGCGGCGCTGAATCAGTTTAATGATATGGAATCCTGAACTACTTCGAATGGGCCCTTTGATCTCTTCCACCATCATATCAACCGCGATGTCTGCGAAGAGCGTAGGCAATGCGCTTGGCTTTCGCCATCCCAGATCACCGCCTTCAAGGGCGTTTGACCCGGCCGATTTTTCCATGGCCAAGGATTGGAAGTTGGCGCCGTTAGCGAGAGCATCAATTACGTCGTCTGCCTCAGCCCTTGCAGCGTTGATCGAATCACTGCCTGAGCCCNCTTTAAAGGAGATGAGTATGTGGCCTACCCGAAATTCATCTGCCGTCAGTTCCTGACCCGCCTCAGTGGTTAGAAAGTCGTTAATTTCATCGGTACTGATCTCAATTCGCGAGTTCATCACCCCCTGCTGTACGCGTCCAATCATGATCTCCTGTTCTACCTGCTGCCTCATATCGTTGTATGACAGGCCGTCTTGCTCAATGGCTTGTCGAAATTGATCGAGNCTCATTTGGTTCTGTTCAGCGATGCGGCGCATGGCATCGTTTAGTTCGGCGTCACTAATTCGGATACCTGCCCGCCTCGCCACCTGAAGCTGAAGCTTCTCCACGATGAGACGCTCGATAATTTGCTCTCTGAGAGAGTCATCTGGCGGCAGGGACGCCGGATTCGCCGCCTGGGCCTTAATCGTTGCAAGCCGATTCTCAATCTCAGAACGAGCGATGATGTCGTCATCAACGATGGCGGCTATTTCATCCATGACGATGGGAGCCGCGTGAGTCCAACACGCAAAGAATGCGGACAAAACGAGTGCGTTACGCACAGCGTTAAAGAAATTCACCATGGTTAACTCTCAGAGATATCCTCGAAAACCGCATTGTATGTGATCGGCAGCCTAAATGGGTACGCTCTATTTTGAATNACACTAATGATGAGCGAATTCTAGGGGGTGAATTAGCGATTGTTGATTCGTTTGGTGGATCATCAGGTCATCCTGTCGAGGTCATTCATCGGCTGATGGCTACAGGTTGATAGCTTTTGGTAACCAGCTGGGCCTGGGCAGCTTAATTGGACGCCGTCGCTGAAGGATTTCCTTTTCTAGAATGCGGGGAATGAACGGGACAACACCTTGCTGATGCCGTTACCGAAGGAGGTTAAGCCTTTTAATTCCACTTCAAGGAAGATCCCTCTACGGGGTTGTTCTTTAAAGAAGAAAGTCTTGCTATCGGGGTCAAGGCTCAGCTTGGGATCACTGAATTGTCGATAGGCGATGGAAAATCGGGTGCAGCAGGAGTCGAGCTCTAAGCCAGCGATGCTTTCAACTTGCCGATCTACTGTATGATTTTTGCTCCACATCCCGATCACGCTCCACTGATTACCGAGGGGAATCCGACTAGCGATTTGGCTCAAGGTCACTTGCTGATCGACGCGACCGGTCCAATCACCGAGTGATCGCTCTCGACTGATATGCTGGATGGACAGTGATCCTCTGTCCGCCCAGCGAAACGACATATCGAAAAATTGGTTTAGCGGGCTCGAATCTCCTGGCCGCCATTCAAGCTGAACGAGTGTGTTTAAGCCGGCTTTAGGTGACCACTCCGTGGATAGGTAGATGGGAGACCGACGCCGATTCAGAGGGTTGTCTCCCGTGAAGTGTGAATCAAAAAAGCGTTGACCCACTTCGACAACGATTGACTGACGACCATCGGCAAGGTCGCGGGTCCAATTGATTCCGAGGCTGCCTCGCAGGCCCGACTCTATAGGATCAAGTCCAGAATATCCGGCTCGATCAAACAAATTACCGATGCCGGGCTCCAGAGACGCTGAATCAAGAGCAAAATCGGCGTCCCGCGCCTTACCCGAGTAGGCAACGAGCAACCTCGGTGTTAGCGTTGCGTTACCGCGGGTCTTGGAGGTGTTGTCAAAAAAAAGGCCCAAATCGAACGAGATTTCAGGACGCGTGATGGAGATGTCGTGCGTGCTCCCATCGATCAGATCCTCTTCGTATTCATGATGCGTAACGCCAAAATTGGTGGTGGTGTATCCCCAAGAGGGTGACCAGGTTCGCTCCATATTCATTTGAACGCGTTGTCTTTTGACGATTTCATCCTCCTGCTCGAGTGTCTCTCGTTTGAATTCTGTCCACTGCGCACTGGTGTGAAATTGCCAGTCTCCTAGTTGGGCTTCCTGGCCGATATAAATATTGGGTTGACGCTCAAACGTGTCTAGTACCTGGGAAAGCAGACCTTGGTAGCGCTGAACTTCGATACCGGCATGGAACCCGCTCTGCGAAAACCTCACACCCGCATACTGGGGCAGTGCGGCCAAGAGCCTTGTATCCAGCGGGTTGGTCTGACGCGTTAGACCAAGGGTCTCTCCCCCTAATTGGAGCGGGCTCATGAAGTCGCGCAAATGCTCCTCGCTCGATGCGCGCGTGAAATTAATTTGGGTTTGGACCGAAGACCAAGTGCCCAGGTGATGGATCGCAGACAGCCATCGTTTCTCATCAAGGCCCGCGCGCTTGTAGTTTTCATCGCTCTGAATGTACTCACCATAAAAGCGTTCCTCGTGATGCAGCCCTTTGTTCCTCAATTCTCCCATCCATAATGTGCCCCGATTGCTCATGACTCGGGCGCCGGCCGTCGCGTCACGTTGCGGGTGAAGGTTGAAGTAGTACTGAAGCTCTGTCGTCGCACCGTCTCTACTATCGTTGGTGATGTCTGGCGGAAGGAAAC
The DNA here is from genome assembly GCA_002728935.1 of Gammaproteobacteria bacterium. The sequence goes on from PBWF01000018.1 coordinate 20,481, forward strand.
CCGATTGTCTTTTTTGACCGGTGGGAACTTTGATGTAAGGAATGTAGAGCGCCGGCACCCCTTTAAGGCGCAGCGTTGAGCGCCTTGCGATCAAGGTGGACTGCTCGGTATTGGTCGTAAGCGAATCGATGCTGAGGGACCAGGGTGGCGAAGGCGAAGGACAGAACGTCACGGCCCCGTTCGTTAGGGATATCGCTCCGTCACTGTAGAGCTTGAGAGTCTCGACTTGACCTTGCAATCCTGAGCGTTGTNTAAATTCCGCCCGCTGAATGAGTCCTTCACCAGATAGAAGTTGTCCTTCTGCCCGCTGGCCCTCCACACAAAGTGTTTCGTCCTGGATGACAACTCGGTTTTCGAGAACAAGGGCGTTCCGTTCAAAGTCTAATTCGGCTAGGCCGGCGCTAAAGACCCTATCTAATCCATTGACGCGAACGTCTCCTTCAAAGCGTGCCCTGCTCCCGGGTTCGATCTCGGCGTCGAATGCACTGATAACTGTCTCTGTTGTTGAAGGCGTGGACCAACTGGCCGTTTGTTCTGAGCAAGACTGCGGTGTCGAGAACGCTGGCGTGATGATGCTGGCTGCGAGGACGGTGAATAAACAGGCGCATGCTGCAACCACTCTAGTTGCGCGGATCGAACGCCATGGGGTGGCTGTCTGAAGGATCATGATCTTAAGCCTACAGCGTGATCAGATTGCCGCTCGATGCCGCGTTCTTCGTGGATGCCACTTTTTTGTTTAATCTAGGCAATGCACTGGACTCACTTATGCCTAGCAAAAGCGGCCTCAAATGCTCGTGCAGGGCTATCATCAGGTTTGATCAATCGATCACCTCATCGCATTATTCATCTTTGGAATCCAGATTGCTAACTGGCTGGGTGACGAAATTTTCGTGAGAAACTTGCAGGGTTAGTATTGATGGGATGAGCAAAAATCACAGTCCACCTGATGCTGGGAGTGACCTTCGCCAAGTCCGATTGGCGCAGTGGGCCAACTCAGTTATGGAAACCGTTCCGCATGATCAGGAAGCGACTTCACTTGAAACGGTGTCAGACGATGCAAGTTTTCGCCGGTATTTTCGGCTGAGAACAGAGACGGCAGTCATCGTCTTAATGGATGCGCCGCCTGATANGGAGCCCATTGCTCCGTTTCTCGATATTGGCAACCGGTTATTCGAATCGGGGTCGAGGAGCCCANAGATCTTTGGCGTCGATCAGACGCTTGGGTTTGTGGCGATGGAGGATTTCGGCAATCGTCAATTCGCCGAGGCGATTAGGGCATCGAAAAATGACCGGGATGATGCGTTTGATCGAGCAACGCAAGCTATTCAACGATTTCAAGGTGTAGATACAAAAGGGTTGCCCGTCTATTCTCGCGAACTGCTCTTAGATGAAACGTCGCTGTATCCCGAGTGGTTCTTAAAGCAATATCTGGGATTGCCGCTCAACGCAGATTTTTGGGACGAATGGTTTCTTTTGAACGATTCGCTGTTAAATTCCGCAAGTGAACAACCTCAGATGTTCGTCCACCGAGATTTCCACTCAAGAAATTTGATGATGCTTGATGATGGTGAGCTTGGCATATTAGATTTTCAAGACGGAGTGGTCGGCCCTGTAACCTACGACTGGGTCTCTTTGTTGAGGGATTGTTATATTCAATATGAGTCCGACTTTGTCGATGTTCAGCTTGATCGGTTGATTGATCAGTTTGAGCGAGCTTCTGGAGACGTCTTTGAAAGTGCGCGTTGGCGGCAGTGGTTCGACTGGATGGGTGTGCAGCGTCATCTCAAATGTGCAGGCATCTTCGCCCGATTAGCGATTCGCGACAATAAACCTTCCTATTTGCGGGATATTCCTCGTGTGATCGACCATCTCATCAATGTGAGTGGTCAGTACTCAGCGCTTGAGGCATTGACGCGGCGCCTCGAATCCGAAGTTAAATCTGCCATGCNAAAGGTGAACGCATGAAAGCAATGTTGCTCGCAGCGGGTTTAGGGCAGCGGATGGGCGAGCGGTCTGNAGCCTGTCCTAAGCCACTTCTGCCAATTGGAGATAGCACCTTAATTGAACGCCATCTGAAGGCCCTACAGGTCGCGGGGTTCGAGGACGTGGTGATTAATGTTTGGTATTTGGCCGACCAAATCAAAAATAAGCTTAGCGACGGCTCTGCTTATGGGCTCAACATTCGATACTCAGAGGAGGATGAGCGGTTCGAAACGGGTGGCGGGATCAAGTTTGCGCTGCCGCTCCTTGGCGAGGATCCTTTCCTTTTAATCAGCAGCGATGTCCTAACCAATATGGACTATGGCGCACTTAGGGATGGGCTTGCTGACGATGCTGATGGGCATCTGATGTTAGTGGACAACCCTGACCATCACCCGCAAGGCGACTTTTCGTTGGTAGACAATCGGTTGACGCTCAGCGAGCAGCGATTGACTTACAGCGGGATCGGCGTCTTCCGAGCGAAACCCTTCCATGCATCGAAGGAGACGGTCTTTCCTCTGCGCGATGTATTATCCCCGCTCCTTCATCAAAACCGCTTGACCGGCCAGAGATGGGGCGGTTATTGGTCCGATGTGGGAACGCCCGCCCGTTTATCGCAGGCTGAAGCAGATATTCGTGTGGGAAGGTGTCCCTCGTTCAATTGATTCGTTAACATTGGGCTTCCAAAGAGCAGTGCGGTGGCAGCTTGCTGCTCACTCAACCACATTGAGATCCTAGAATGAACGATCCTTGGATTGCGCCATCCATTTTGGCGGCAGACTTTGCGCGACTTGGTGATGAAGTGGCCTCGGTGCTTGAGGCCGGAGCGGACATCATTCACTTCGATGTCATGGACAATCACTATGTGCCCAATTTGACGGTAGGACCGATGGTGCTAAGCGCGCTTAGAAAGTTCGGGATCAAGTCGATGATGGACGTCCATCTCATGGTTAAACCCGTTGATCGCTTGATTGGCGACTTTGTGGAGGCGGGTGCGGATATGATCACTTTCCACCCAGAGGCGTCGGACCATGTCGATCGTTCGCTTTCCTTGATCAAATCTTCAGGGGCCAAGTGCGGACTGGTTTTAAATCCTGCAACACCACTTAGCGTGCTCGACTACACCCTCGAAGGCTTGGATATGGTGCTTGTCATGTCGATCAATCCGGGCTTTGGTGGACAAACCTTTTTACCGATGACCTATCAGAAGATTGAGGCGATCAGGCAGCGCATCGATGCCGTCAACCCTTCGATCCGTCTTGAGGTCGATGGCGGCGTGAAAATCGATAACATCGGGGCCATTAAAGCAGCCGGTGCGGATACCTTCGTTGCTGGCACTGCCATATTTGGAGCCGATGACTATGGCGCAGTCATCAGCGCGATGCGTCAGGCGATAGACTAGAGAACGAGCTGCCTCAGGCATGAATATCCCAATCGATGAGCAGCGCAACACCCTCAATGCTTTGGCGAATCAAGGCGTCCAGCATTTCCCAGTGGTAAGAGAGGTCGTGGCCGACTTTGAAACGCCGCTGTCCTGCTACGCAAAGGTTGCTAGTGGCCCTTACAGCTATTTACTTGAGAGCGCGAATCAAGGCGGTGAGAAATGGTCGCGGTATTCGATGATCGGCTTGCCCGCAAGGCGGGTCTACAAGATTCGAGGACAAACGCTCAGTATTGAAGAGGCTGGCGAGAACATTGAGTCGCGCGAACTTATTGATCCGTTTCAATTTGTATCTGACACACAAGCGAAGTACAGCTACCCCATTATCGAGGGCTATCCTCAGTTCACGGGTGGTCTCGTAGGTTATTTTGGTTATGACACCGTTCGGTATGTAGAGCCGCGCCTAGCAAACAGTACACCGCCTGAGACGATCGATACCCCGGACATTTTGCTGATGCTCTCAGAGGACGTCATTGTCTTTGACAACGTTAAAGGCAAGGTGCAATTGATCACGCATGTTAGTGATTTGTCAGATGATCAATTTCTTCAAGCGGAATTAAGGCTCGACGCGATGCAGGGCGCGATGCTTAGGCCTCTGCCCAAGCACTTGGTTGAACCGAGCATTTCACCTGCCATGCACGAGAGTGATTTTCAGTCTTCTTATGGTCAGGCACAGTTTCTGAATGATGTTGAGGCTATCAAGGAGTACGTTGCTGCTGGCGATACGATGCAAGTAATTTTGTCGCAACGTCTCCGGTGCCGAATAGAGGCTCATCCGCTCACGTTGTACCGAGCGCTGCGCGCGCTTAATCCCTCACCGTACATGTATTTTATGGACCTGGATGACTTCGCTATTGTGTCCTCGTCGCCTGAGATTCTGGCGAGACTTGAAGATGGTGAAGTCACGGTTCGCCCGCTCGCTGGTACACGGAGGCGAGGCCGGACTCGCGAAGAGGACGAGGAGATGGAGGCTGAACTCCGCAGCGACCCCAAGGAAATTGCTGAGCATCTCATGCTAATTGATTTGGGGCGAAACGATGTGGGGCGGATCGCCGAGGCTGGGTCGGTGACCGTTTCGGACATGATGACCATTGAGCGCTATGCCCATGTGATGCACATCGCTTCGCACGTTACGGGCCGATTAAAGTCGGGTCTTACCGCAGTAGATGTGCTCAAAGCGACGTTGCCGGTTGGCACCCTAAGCGGTGCACCCAAAGTGCGAGCGCTAGAGATTATCGATGAGTTTGAGCCGGTGAAACGCGGTATTTTTGGTGGTGCAGTAGGGTATCTGTCTTGGCAGGGTTCTATGGATACGGCGATAGCAATCCGAACNGCNATCGTTAAAGACGGTTGGCTGAATGTNCAAGCGGGAGCAGGCATTGTCGCTGATTCGGTTCCAGAGCTAGAGTGGATGGAGACTTTGAACAAAGCCCGGTCAATCATGCGAGCCGCGGCAATCGCGGAATCGGGTCTNCAATTCGTTGCGACGCCTGAGAACCCTCGTGAAAATCAAAGTGCTTCAGGGTCGACTGCACCATCAATAGGTAGCCCTAGCGAATCAGAGTTAGAGTCTTAACCTATGTTGCTCATGATCGATAACTACGACTCGTTCACCTTCAATGTGGTGCAATATTTAATGGAGTTGGGCGAGAACGTCGAGGTTTGGCGGAATGATGAAATATCGGTCGATGAAATCATTAAGGCAGCCCCTGAAAAAATCGTTATTTCCCCTGGCCCTTGTACGCCCAATGAGGCAGGGATCTCGCTTGAAGTCATCGAAAGGCTAGCGGGCAGCATCCCTATATTAGGCATTTGCCTCGGCCACCAGAGTATCGGTCAAGCGTTTGGCGGCCACATCATTCGAGCGCCCAAAGTGATGCATGGTAAATTATCCGCGATCCACCACAGTGGAGTCGGGGTGTTTGAAGGGTTGCCGTCCCCGTACCAAGCGACCCGCTATCACTCTCTGGTGATTGATCCGAGCACCCTACCANAGAGTCTTGAGGTGACTGCGTGGACAGAAGATGAATCGGGAAAATTAGAAGCCATTATGGGTGTGCGGCACCGTNCACTCTCTGTTGAAGGCGTNCAATTCCACCCAGAGTCGATACTCAGCGAACATGGTCACTCGTTGCTTAAGAATTTTTTGGCTAGGAGTCTGTAATCATGGAAATGAGTGAAACGTTAGCCAAGCTTGCCGCCGGTGTTGATCTTGATAGCGACGAAATGACCGTGATGATGCAATCGATCATGACCGGCGAAGCAACGCCGGCTCAAATCGGTAGTGCACTCACAGCGCTCCGGATCAAGGGCGAGACCGTGGAGGAAATAACGGCTGCTGCCAGAGTGATGCGCGACCTTGCTTCGAAAGTACCCGTGACTCATGGTGAGATGATTGACACTTGTGGAACGGGCGGTAGTGGGGTCAGCAAATTCAACGTATCAACCGCGAGTGCAATCGTCATCGCCTCAGCTGGGCTAAAAGTCGCTAAACACGGCAATCGAGCGGCATCCGGCGTGAGCGGCAGCGCAGATGTTCTAGAGGCGGCAGGATTGCGACTCGATATGTCCCCAGGCGCCGTCGCGGCATCCATCGAGGAGATAGGTGTCGGGTTTTTATTCGCAGTTAATCACCACAGTGCGATGAAGCACGCCATTGGGCCTCGCCGCGAGCTTAAGTTTCGAACGATTTTTAATCTCTTAGGCCCTTTGACCAACCCCGCNGGAGCTAGGCGTCAGGTACTAGGCGTTTTTGATAGGCACTGGTTGACCCCCATGGCGGAGGTCCTGGGCCGGCTTGGTGCGACGCGAGCTATGGTTGTTCATTCTCGTGATGGGCTGGATGAAATCAGTCCTGTTGCTGTGACCGATGTGGCGGAGTGGAACGCCGGAGCGGTTCGAGCGTTTCAAATAGAGCCTGGCTCGCTGGATTGCGCATTGCCATCCCTTGATGAGCTCAAAGTGGCGGATGCGAGAGAGAGCCTCGAGATGATTAAGGCAGCATTTTCAGGAGAGCATGATGCAGCGGAAAAAATGATTGCGCTTAATGCAGGAGCGGCTTTGTTTGTTGCTGATGCAGCGGAGTCGTTGCAAGAGGGTGTCGATACGGCACGCGGAGAAATGCGCTCTGGGCGCGCCCTCGAAAAACTCCAAGCACTGGTCGCGTTCAGTCAAGAGTCCGCACAATGAATATCCCTAGCGTGCTCGAAAAAATCGTGGCGACCAAAATTGATGAGGTCGAGCAGAGGAAAAGTGCAAGGCCTATNATTGATGTCAGCGATCGGCTTGATGCAACAAGAGGATTCAAGCGCGCGCTGGTTGATTCGGTGGAGCGCGGTAAGTCTGCTGTTATCGCAGAAATAAAAAAAGCGTCACCGTCTAAAGGGGTGATTCGGCCGAATTTTGATGTTGTTGAAATCGCCCAAGACTATGAAAGGAGTGGGGCGGCCTGTTTGTCGTGCTTGACTGATGAGACCTACTTTCAAGGGGGCGATGATTGCCTGCGGGCAGCGCGCGCCGCAACGAGTCTCCCCGTTCTTCGCAAAGATTTCGTGATCGATTCTTATCAGGTGGATGAGTCCTTTGTTTTGGGCGCGGACTGCGTGCTCTTGATCGCTTCGATTCTGCCTCAAACAACGATGAGCGCGCTTTATTCACAGGCTGTCAATCTNGGCTTGGATGTGTTGATAGAAGTTCACGATCAAGCGGAGTGCGAAGCAGCGCTTGCACTTTCGCCCATGATGCTCGGGATTAACAATCGGAATTTGCATGACTTTTCTGTAGACCTTGACACAACCTATCGACTGCTAGACCAGATTCCCTCGGATACGCTGGTAGTGACTGAAAGTGGCATTGGCGCCCAATCAGATGTTGCTGAGATGCGCGCTGCTGGGATTCACGCCTTTTTAGTTGGGGAAGCGTTTATGCGAGAGCCATCCCCCGGCGCTGCGTTGTCGGCGCTGTTTGAATAGACTGCTTGAGAGAAAGTCTTTTCGGCGAAGGTTCGTTACCGGAACGGATCAGGGTTAATCGTCAAGCTGCGATGAATCCGCTGGTCCCCGCAACTCGTTAATATCTGTATCGCGCTGTGACGGTATCACTGAATTAGTGGCACAGGCTGATTCTGGCTACGCTGCATTTCGCGAAGCGGCGACGTCAGGAAGCCGAAGGACTGGGATATTGTGGGGGCTGAAGAGCCTGAATGAGAGCAAAAGGGAACATTCAAATCATGGGCCAAGTGTTGAAAGGACTGGTTCGCTGGCAGGGAACCGTTCAGTTTTCAGGGGAATCAGGACGGGGGCATCAGGTCACAATGGATGGCCCTGAATCATCGGGTGGACAGGATGCAGGGTTCAGGCCGATGGAATTGATTTTGTTGGGTGTGGGGGGATGTACCAGTTTTGATGTGGTGGAAATCCTTCGCAAGGCGAAACAGACGGTCAATGCCTGTTGGGTGGAGCTCGAAGCCGAACGGCGCGAGGAAGTGCCTCAGGTGTTCACCCGTATTCAGATGAAATTTTTTGTTGAAGGCGAGGGCCTTAGCAAGGCGCGCGTGGCGCGCGCGATATCGTTGTCCGCGGAAAAGTATTGTTCTGCCTCAATGATGCTGGAGGCAGGGGGAGTCAAGGTNTCGCATAGTTTTGAAATACTGGAGACAGGCTAATGAATCATCGACCGCCCCCCACCCAAGGGATGCGACACGTCGCGCTCTTTGTCGCTGACCTTGAGGCGTCAGAAGCTTTTTATGTGGATTTGCTCGGTATGTCAGTTGAGTGGCGCCCCGACGGTGATAACGTCTACTTGACCAGCGGTAACGATAACCTTGCGTTGCATCGAGTGTTGGGCGATGGATCCAGTGGTCAGTTGGACCACATTGGGTTTTTTATTGCCGAACCTCAGCATGTGGATGAGTGGTACGCGTTCCTAGAGCAGCACAATGTGAGGCTNCTAACTAAACCTAGAACGCATAGGGATGGCGCTAGAAGCTTTTACTGCTTCGACCCGTCAGGTATNAAAGTGCAAGTGATCTATCATCCGCCAATCGCCCGCTCTGATAGTTAGATGTAGCGAGTTGACGTTGTCATTGCTTTTGATGACAACGTCATAAGTCGCTTCAACCATCCGGGGAAAACTGCGCCCCCGAGATCAATGGCGTCTGCCTGATGCTTGAGCTCATCTTCGCGCATAGCGAGCAGTATCTCGCGGGTTCGGAGGTCCTCTTCAGCTACCTCGGAAAGATGGCGATCGATGTGTTTGCAAACCTCTTCCTCAGTGGCAGCGACGAAACCGAGATTCACCCGGTTGCCCATAAGGCCGGTTAGCGCGCCGATGAAAAATGAGCTGGCATACCAAAAGGCATTGAGATGACTAGTGCGCTCGTTCAGCTCATTAAGCCTCGCTTCGCACCAACCGAGGTGGTCGGCCTCTTCGTCAGCCGCTGCCAAAAGGTGCTGTTTGGTTTGGCCATCTTTCGCCGTGAGTGCCTGCCCGTGGTAGAGCGCTTGAGCGCAGATCTCGCCACAATGATTGATGCGCATTAGCTCACCAGATCGCGCGCGCGCTACATCTGTCAGGCCGGCTTCCTTGTGACAGTGCTGAAAGCTGGTCTTCCTTTTTCCTGCGCCAAACGCAGTCCGAAGCGCGGAATCAAAGTGGCTCATGGTTCTGTCGATGTTTGATAATTGTCGCATCTGCGGTTGGTCCAGCAGGTTGATCGNGGAAGTTGTAAAGATAGTTACATAGCTAATATAAGTATACGGTGTTAATTCTAACTGCGCTCACGATGGCGAACTTAGTCTGGCTGAGATGTTTCCGAGAAATGTGCAACTCAATTCTCAAATGAGGGTAAGTTGTAGGAAGAGATATCATTTTTCCCTCGGTTCTCGAAAGCGATGATCGATGGGACGAATGAGGAGTAAATGCGATCGGTGCGTGTGAGGCGCTGAAAACGGGACATTAATTTTCTTTGTTTATAAACTTGGCGTGACTATGAGTAGCGTTAACGTTCACCCTGATCGGGCGGTGATGCTTCTAGGAAAACTGCTTCAATAGTATCCAAACTATAAAGGAGATTGTTGATCAGGTTTTTGGGCAACTGCCTTAACTGTTTCGGCTCTTTCGAGCGCGCTAGGCTTACTCACCACTACCGTTACCGATTGAATAGGGAATGATTTGATTAGAAAGTCGCAGCAACGCTTAGCGGCGGTCTCTACCAGGACAAACTTGGACACTTTAATGAAGTCGCTGAGCCGACTGGTCAAAGCATCGTAGTCCACAGCGTGCTCAAACGTGTCTCTCTCTGTGGCGAGCTCTGCGTCGTAGTCGAACGCGATGTCAAGCCAAAGCGTTTGCTCTATAAGGCGTTCCTCTGCGTAAGCGCCGATAACGGCGTCGACTCGCAGGCGCTCGATCTTCACTCGCATGAGCTAAGTCGCCTTCAGACCTTCGATGGGAGCGAGGTCGGTCATAGGCCATCTAGCTCTTGCGTCGATGCGCCATTCGTCCCCAGACCACTCTTTTTGCCGCATTAACCCAGCAATCGCGATCATTGCGCCNTTGTCGGTGCAAAACTTTAAATCAGGGTAGTGGATATTCACATGGTTTTGTTCACCAAATACCTTGAGTGCGCGCCTCAGTTCGAGATTCGCGCTAACCCCACCAGCCATGACGAGATCCGCATACCCAGTTTCTGAGATTGCGCGTTCGCACTTGATTACNATCGTTTCTACAACAGCGTCTTGAAACGCTCGAGCAATGTCTGCTCTATCTTGCTCAGTCATGTTGCCTAGTGATTCGACGGTGAGTCGGGTATGTGTTTTCAGTCCACTGAAAGAAAAGTCAAGGCCGGGTTTTTTAGTCATCGGTCTTGGAAACGAAAACCGATCGGAGTGACCTCTCTCCGCTAAACGAGCAATTTCCGGACCTCCCGGGTATCCGAGGCCTAGCATTTTTGCAGCTTTGTCAAACGCTTCTCCGGCTGCGTCATCAACAGATTCACCAAGCAACTGGTAGTTACCAGGCTTCTCGCTGGCCATGAGTTGAGTATGGCCACCCGAAACAAGTAACGCGACCATTGGGTAAGGGGGTGGCGACTCCGTGAGTTCGGCTGCGAGTAAATGACCTTCCATATGATGGATACCGATGCTCGGTATGCCCCATGCGTAACCGAGTGATCGCGCAATGCTGGCGCCCACAAGTAGGGCACCAATGAGTCCTGGTCCCTCAGTAAACGCGATGGCATTCAGCTGTGAAGGGGTGGTTTCAGTGCTCACCAATAAGTCGTGAATCATTGGCAAGCAGCGCCTGATGTGATCGCGAGAGGCAAGTTCTGGTACGACGCCTCCATAGGCCTTGTGAATATCGATTTGGCTATGCAATTGGTGACCGAGTAGTCCGGCTTGATCATCATATATAGCAATGCCTGTCTCATCACAGGAAGTTTCAATACCGAGAATACGCATGATGTTCAGGAGGTGCTGGTGGAGAAATTAGTTTGAGCCGAAGCTGTCCGGGATCAAATGATAGCATGAGCCAGAGAGTAGCTCCTCGAGCTGAAAAGTGCCGGACCCTAGCTGTATTTGAAATTCGGTGGCCGGTAGCCGAAGGTTGTTCACCGTGGTGGCAGCCGCTTCGATCAGTGTTTTTCTTAACTGAGATTCCCTCCTTTCTAAGCCTATCCTTTAACAGAGACATTGCTCCGCTTTCGATGACTCATGGTGATCGACATTGATACTAGGNGAGCGGTTGGCAACGCTCTTGTCCAAGTTTCAAGCGGTTGTTCCACACAAAGGAATAGGGGCGAACTCGCTATCCCGCGAGCATTATTTCGACATTTGGGGCCATTGGAATGCGATGGCAAAACATCAGGTCAGAGCCGGATAATCGTTTTGATTTTTGCGCGCTTTGGGATTAGAATCGCGGCCTCAAAAAATTTAGCGATAAACCATGCCAAACGTCAGAGTTAAAGAGAACGAGCCTTTTGACGTCGCTCTGCGTCGATTCAAGCGGTCTTGTGAAAAAGCTGGGATCCTGTCGGAAGTCAGAAAGCGTGAGTTCTACGAGAAGCCCACAGCAATCCGCAAGCGAAAAGCAGCTGCCGCGGTAAAGCGATATGCCAAAAAGCTTCAGCGAGAGAGTAGAAAGCTCGAGCGTCTCTACTAGCGGGCTAAAGGCCCTAGACCCACCACTGTTATTCTTGTGGGCGGGCCACCCCATAAGGTAAAGGATTTGAAGGGGCCTTTATAAAATCGCCTGCCGTCTTTGCCCCACTAATTCAGAACGATGCTCTCACTCGGTTAGTATCGCATACNAAGGCCGTGCCTTAGNCCCCAACATTTAAAAGATGCCACNATAGTTTAGATAAGTAGCGCGAGCACCCAATTGATCCGGACTATCGTTAGGAACAGGGTGCGAGCAAAGTCACCACCGCTCATGACCTGAGATCGGATGGCGAATGGAACCGAGGCAAATATGATCAAAGATCAATTGTTGGCGGACGTGAAGTCCGCAATGAAGGCGCGAGACAAACGAAAAGTAGGCGCGCTACGACTGATTACTGCTGAGATTAAGCGGCGAGAAGTTGATGATCGGAAGGATGCAGATGACTCAGTAGTGATNGCCATNCTAGAGAAGATGTTGAAACAACGGCGGGATGCATTTGAGCAATATCAAAAGGCCGGAAGGGATGAATTGGCGGATCAAGAGTCCTTCGAGATGTCTCTGATCTCAGAATACCTTCCAGAACCACTATCTCCAGAGGAAATTGGAATTGTCGTTAACGACGTCATCAGTGAACTAGGTGCGGATCATATTTCTAAGATGGGTCAGGTCATGAGCACCCTAAAAGTACGACTGGCCGGACGCGCCGATATGGGCATGGTCGGTGGTCTTGTAAAAGGCAAGCTATCGAGCTGACGGTTGCTCAAGCGTAATTACAATGCGATGCTAGCAGGCCGAACGAGGTTCACAGCCTTTCATGATCCCGCCTGCTTTTATAGACGATCTACTCTCTCGCACGGACATCGTCGATGTAATCGAACCCCATGTTGTCCTCAAAAAAAGCGGNCAGAACTATTCAGGACTTTGTCCGTTTCACCAAGAGAAATCCCCTAGTTTCTCAGTTAGCCAGGACAAGCAATTCTATTACTGCTTTGGATGCCAGGCCTCTGGTTCTGCACTCAAGTTCCTGATGGAATACGAGCGCTTGAGTTTTCCAGAGGCAGTAGAACGGCTTGCCCACCGGTTAGGGCTTGAAGTGCCCTCCGCACGAAATGACGAAGACGAAGGTCGAAAACGAAGAAGGCTGCAGGTACTAGAGCAGTTAGATAAAGCGAGAGATTTCTACAAACAGCAACTCCGTCATCATCCAGATAGAGCTCGCGCCGTCGATTATCTGAAAGCTAGAGGGCTTACCGGAGAAATAGCTGCTCGATATGAGCTTGGTTTCGCGCCATCAGGATGGAACCATTTGCCGACAAGCGAGGATACTCTCTCTTTGCTCGGCGATGCGGGCCTAGTCATTTCGAAGGAAGATAACTCGGGGACCTACGATCGTTTTAGGGATCGGATTATGTTTCCCATTCGCGACCTGAGAGGACGCACCATCGCCTTTGGCGGTCGAGTGATAGGCGACGCCAAGCCGAAGTATCTGAACTCGCCAGAAACAATGGTGTTTCACAAGAGCAGAGAGCTTTACGGCCTCTACGAGGCAAGGCGGATGACGCCGCGCTTGTCTCGAGTGATTGTTGTAGAAGGGTACATGGATGTGGTTGCACTGGCTCAGTTTGGNGTGACTTTTGCGGTTGCGACGTTAGGAACCGCAACTACCGATGAACATCTCGGCAGGCTCTTTAGGCAAGTTTCTGACTTGGTCTTTTGCTTTGATGGCGATCGTGCGGGTCAATCCGCGGCTGGGAAAGCGTTAACGTTGGTGCTGCCTCATCTAGAAGACGGGCGGAAGGCCACATTTATGTTTTTGCCCGAGGGAGATGACCCAGATTCGGTGATTAGGCGGGAGGGTAAGGAAGGATTCCTTAGTCGGGTTGAGTCGGGGTTGGATGTATCGGCTTGGCTATTCGAGAAGTTATCCGGGGATCTAGCGGACGCTGGACACGATTTAACCAGCATTTCCGGCAAGGCAGCGCTAGCAAAAGAGGCGGTTAGATGGATCAGCACCATGCCGGTTGGGGCATTTCGTCAGCTCATGTTTGACGAGGTTGGGCATCGCACAGGAGTCAGTCAGCAGAGACTGGATCAGATGGCAGAGAGTACTCGATCGGTTAGGTTGCCGAATACTGATAAGGAGCAAGGCTCAGTTGGGTCTGCGATGGGGGTAAATAGCGAGGAGGCGAAAGCGGACGAGATCCGTCCCGATGAGGCCTTGATCGATAGAGACCTAGCGCTCCTTGTCATGCATCCAGAGTTGGCAGATGATCTTGAGTCTTCTGATGTTGAGGCCTTGGAGGACAATGGGGCGGATCAAGTCCTTAAGATGGTTTTTAGAACGATCAGGGCGGAGGACCTCAAAACTCCTGGCCAGTTAATTCAGCGCTTCTCGGGATCGCCTATTGTCACTGTCTTAAAACGTGCCTTTGAATATAAGCCGGTGCTTGATGTTTCTTATCTAAAATCAGAGTTTGCCAGTCGCTTACNTCATCGGGCCCTTCGAGCCCAACGGCGCCGAAACCAGATGGTCATGTCTGCCTTAGTCCATAAGTCACCNTCTTTGCTGAATGACGACGAGCGCCGAGCCTTACGGGATTATTACGCCCAGCCAAAGAATAGTGAATGAACCCGCATTAGGCTGGTGAATCAAGCGGTTTTTTCTTATCAAAATGAACTTTATGTTAGGAAAAACGAAGGTTCACTCCTATACTTTGGGTCCGATCCCGGGGGGGATTTTTCATAGCTAGAGGGGAGTTATGGCAAGCGGACTCGCACAACAACAATCTCGACTGAAAAAGCTCATCGCGCTCGGACGTGAGCAAGGTTATCTCACTTACGCAGAGGTCAATGATCACCTACCCGACGACATCTCGGACCCCGAGCAGATCGAAGACATCATCAGCATGATTAACGATATGGGTATTTTGGTTCAGGAGAGTGCGCCTGAATCTGATGATTTGATGGCAGAAGGGGATTCCACTGATGAGTTGGCTGCTGAGGAAGCGGCGGCTGTGCTGGTGGCGGTAGAAAACGAAACTGGACGAACAACCGACCCCGTCAGAATGTACATGCGTGAGATGGGNACCGTTGACCTACTCACGCGTGAAGGTGAAATCGAAATCGCCAAGCGCATAGAGGAGGGTATTCGTGATGTGCTCGAGTCAGCCGCGGGTATGCCCGGAGTCGTCGCGAGAACACTTGAAGCCTACGCTGCTACTCAAGATGAAGAAGGCAAACTTGAGGACTTGCTCATTGGTTTTTTGGATCCAGCCGAGCATGTGGAACCAGCCGCTCAGGTGGTCCCTGGTGAAACAAAGGACGACGATGACGAACAGCCAGATACGGGTCCTGATGCTGAGCTCGCTGCTCAAAGAATGGCAGCCCTAAAGAAGCAAAATGACAAGACGCTCCGTGCAATTAAAAAACATGGGCGGGGCTCGTCGCAGGTCGCAAAAGAACTTGCTGCGTTAGGCCAGGCATTTCAATTCTTCAAGTTTGTACCCAAGCATTATGAGGCAGTGGTTTCAGCAGTAAGAGGCCCTCACCAAGAGATTCGAAAACTCGAACGGCAGGTGATGACCTTGTGCGTGCGTCAGTCGAAAATGGATCGCAAGGCGTTTCTCAAGAGCTTCGCTGGCAATGAGGCCAATCTGAAGTGGCTGCCGAAACAGGTCAAAGCAGGCCACACGAAGCTGAAAGCCGTGGAAGAAGAGGTCGTTCGTATTCAAAAGCGGATTCAGCAAATTTCCGAGGAGGCAAATGTAGAAGCAGCTGAGCTTCGGGATTTGAATCGCCGCATGTCAATCGGTGAAGCGAAGGCGAGACGCGCAAAAAAGGATATGGTCGAGGCGAACCTTAGGCTTGTGATCTCAATTGCAAAGAAATATACGAACCGCGGCTTACAGTTCCTGGACTTAATTCAGGAAGGCAACATTGGCTTGATGAAAGCCGTCGATAAGTTCGAATACCGCAGAGGCTACAAATTTTCCACGTATGCCACTTGGTGGATTCGTCAAGCGATCACCCGATCCATTGCTGATCAAGCGAGGACCATTCGCATTCCGGTTCATATGATCGAAACCATCAACAAGTTGTCTCGGATTTCCCGGCAAATGCTGCAGGAAATGGGTCGTGAGCCTACGCCAGAGGAGTTGGGTGAGCGGATGGAGATGCCAGAAGAGAAGGTTCGGCGTGTCCTTAAAATTGCCAAAGAACCGATCTCTATGGAAACGCCGATTGGCGACGATGAAGATTCATCACTGGGTGATTTCCTAGACTCTGACTCCAANCTTGGTGAGGGGGCTTCTGTTGGAGCGCCNCTTGAAACCGCAACCGAAGAGGGGCTGCGCGATGCAACCCGCAATATCTTAGCGGGATTAACCGCTCGGGAAGCCAAGGTACTGAGAATGCGATTCGGCATTGACATGAACACTGATCACACGCTCGAAGAGGTGGGTAAGCAGTTTGACGTCACGCGTGAGCGGATTCGGCAAATCGAGGCAAAAGCGCTCCGTAAACTGCGTCATCCCACTCGCTCTGACCATTTGAAGAGCTTCTTGGATTAATCACTTGATCACTACCGCGGTCGNTGGCGGGCGCCGCTGAGATAAAAAAATAGTGAAAAAGCCAGCATATTAAAAAAGGCCCGATGAGTGAGTCACAAGGCCTTTTTTGTTGGTGGGTGGGTGTACCCGCTCGAATTCTGCCTACAAGGATGCTGTGTCAGTAATGTTCTGATGCCTGGAATTGGCTCGCCCAAAACCCACAAGCGCCTGACACTGGGGTTAGTACTGAGCGGTTCCCCCATCGACACTCATTAATGCGCCGGTAATACCGCCACCCAAATCGCTGGCTAGCAGAACAGCGACTGCAGCAACCTCTTCGACAGTATTGGGTCGCTCAATCGCGGCTTCCTTTGAGAATAAATCAACCATCTCATCAAAGGTCATTCCCATTGCTTCTGCGGTATTGGGCCCGTTATCTCGAACAATGTCTGTGATGACCAGTCCAGGGCATATTGCATTGACGGTGATGCCTTGGGTTCCGACTTCTCGAGCGACAGACTTAGTCATGCCATTGATTGCATGTTTTGCCGTAGTGTAAGCGGTGAGGACAGGTTTACCGTGTTTACCTTCCATCGACGAAATGTTAATGATCCGCCCCCACGATTGTTCGGTCATGTACTTCAGGGCTCGTCGTGTGCCCCAGAATGTAGAGTAAACGTTCCATTTCATGCACTCATCGAACGACTCATCGGACAAGCTGATTGTTGGCTGCAAGTCGCCTGCACCGCCTGCATTGTTAATGAGGATATCAACCCGACCAAAGTGAGCGGCGGTTTGATCGACAAACCCCTCGACGNTGGCCTGGTCCATGGCATCCCCTTGAACAAAAATGACTCGGTCTCCCGCTCCGACTTCAGCGAGCATTTTCTCGGCCTTTTCTGCGTTTCTTGCCATCACAGCGACGGAAGCGCCCTCTGCTAGATAGGCTTCTGCAATGCCGCGCCCAATGCCTGCAGAACCGCCTGTGACTGCTGCTACTCGTCCCTCTAATTTCATGGTGTTGTATCTCCTACAGTGGATTGACTCGGTTAGTCGATGAGCGAGAGCGCGTCCAAATCAACGAGCGCGCTAAAGCAATTCGTCAAGATTGTTTCTGCTAAGCGCTGACCCCGCTCATTGGCAAGATCAAGCGCGCTTGCGATAACAACCGCATAACATAAGAAGTACAAAGCGCACGCTTTAAAGCGAGCACGACAGGTTTCTAGAGGATAGTTTATGCCATGCTGTGTTAGTGCCGCGTGGTAGTTAGCCACCCAGTCTCTCTTGTTGCGCAAGGATTGATTCAAGCTCTGGGTCAGAAAATAAGCAAGGTCATGCTCGGGCGCGGATCTGCAAATGGCCTGAAAGTCGACNAGGGCGACNTGNGAATCCNCGAAAAAAATATTGTCNAGGCGTANATCTCCNTGATTGATGCAAATGGGATCGNGNGTNATGCCTTCGAGTAATTNAGGAANCTGNNCAGTGAGNGNCNCNATTTTNNCNTCNANACCCTCTGGNATGATCGATGANAACTGNTNNGCGATGACNGGCCANCCTGCTNCAAGACCNGCTTGCATGCCAGCGATCTGGTTCTCGGTGTTGTGACGTTCAATNGGNGCAAAGTCNTCCGTCATCCANGTNGCCGCGTGCANCGCGGCGAGTGAGGATATGACNGCTTCNGTTTCTGATTCGGAGCAACCGGTAATTTGATCGCCAATNCGGTACCCNGNTAANTCTTCAAGNAGCANCACGAANGCNNTNGTTNTNTCATCATAAGCGGCGTAGTAGCANGCTGGACTTCGCACACTCAAAGTTGGNGCGATTTCGGTGTAGAAGATGTANTCGCGCTGNTACATGGANTAAAGGTTCGCNATNTCTCNATTGCCNTCCACTGGAGANTGAAANTTTGCGATGAGTGTTTCCGTTCCTTCNGGCGTTGTCATNGTGACCCGAGTGACTAGCCCCAGAATGCCAACTCCCTCGCCTAAAGGCGCGACAGTGAATTCGGAAACCGGTTTCCCCAGGACACTCGATAACCAAGAGGCGTCGATGGCGTCAGGCGATTGAGGAAAGTCTGCCATAGTGGGTCTCCGTCTTTTTGGGTTTCAGTTTCGCCAAGCTTTGGTCATATCCACCGCTCGTCGATAGTACTTGAGCGATAGCCCGAGACAAACACCCGCGATGCTGTAATTGATGACGGCTAATGTTGATATCGATTTGCCTAGCGCCAGTTCGCTTCCAAAAACGAAATCACTCAGAAGGGCTGGTAGTGAAGGTGCAAAACTATAAGACAAGAAGTTGACCGCTATGAGATAGAAGGCAACCATCTGACCGCGTAGTTCATTGGGTGCGATGGTTTGGAGGGTTGCGATAATGAGCCCTGGCGGCATCGACATGCAGAACGTGACTGGGATCAACATCCAAAGGGCGAGGTAGGCATCTTCGGTCAACGTCAGAAAAGCGGCCATGGGGAAGAGGATGAGGGTGCTCAGCCACACCACTCGCAAGGTTGCATCCGTTTTGCCGCGCTTAATGTACACGCTGGCGATAACCCCGCCGGCAATACTGCCTGCGATTCCTACCACCATGGCGATGGTCCCGTAGGACAAGCCTATCTCTGTTCTCGTCCATCCGTGATTCCGGACATAGAATTCAACCAGCCAACTGAATAGCGACCAGCCTTGAGTCGCAAGGCAGAGATAGCCTAAGAAAACGAGGAAGAAGAACATCCGCCGCTCATTAATGAAGGCCCATACTTGCGAAAGTGGAACAGACTGATCGTCACTCCTGACCTTATTTTTGCGTTCAGGTTCGATGAGCCACCACATCAATAATGCGACAAAGAGACCAGGCGCTCCGACGATGATGAGTACCATTTGCCATGAGAACAGTTCACCCACGACGGGGAGCACGTAGTTGGGAGTGGCTTCCAGATAGTCGATGAGCGGCCCGCCCGCAATATTGGCGAGACCCTGGCCAATGAATGGAGCTGCAGCGACTACGCCGACGGCGATGGGCAGTTGGGCAGGCGAGAAATAGTCTGCAAGGGCAGAATTGGAGGCCGGTCCAAGGGTTGCTTCACCAACGCCTACACCCATCCTGGCAAGGAACAACTGCCAATATTGGCTAGCGAGGCCACAGAGCATGGTCATAAAACTCCATGCGGCGATACCCACGGACATGATTTTTATTCGGTGGAACCGGTCTGACAGGCGTCCGGCTGGAAATGTCATGAGCGTGTAAAAAAGCGCAAATGCAAAGCCCATGATCAGCGAGACTTGAGTATCAGAAATGCCGCCTAAGTCTCTTTTGATTGGCCCGATCATAACGTTAATGATTTGGCGGTCAATGATGGATAGCGTCGAGGCCAGGGTAAAAACAAACAGCACCCACACTAAATAGGCTTTTGAAAAATCCCGTCCCACCTCACATCCCCGGTCTCAACCAATGCAGAGCGTATCGTGTTTCTGTGCAATTAGCAGCTCGATCTTTTGTTCCCGTGAGTTAGGTTGTCGCCTTTTCCGCACCCCCAGTTTCGCTATTGGCCGGCCTTGCCCTTTAGCCTCCCCGGGCGCCAAGCGGCATTGTGTTTCTGCTCGAGTACCCATCGAATAGCATTGAATATCAATCGATATAGAGAGTTTGTTCCCCCCTCTATGGACAGGTGGTGCGACTAGCTGCCTTCGCCGCTGATGTCATGTCATGGTCCTGGTAGGGCAGTGCGTGTTGATTACAATTGCTCGCTAATCAACAAAAATACACGTCGGACAGTTAGGGTCTGCTGCTATTTCGTCAGCCGGGTCTTGATACTGAGGGGTTTCGAAACGATCTGTCCTAAAGTCATCAACCGCTTCTTCACCGGTTGCCGTGGCCTTTGGCCGCATCACAGTATCTTTCCAATCATCTGACTCACCGTAGTTGAACGGCAATGTGGCGATCTCGCTAGGCCCCAGCATTTCGACGAATCTGAGCGCGGCACGCATGATCGCTAGCCGCTCATTGGCGTCATCAGGCCTGCCGCAGGTTTGGCCCAGAGGAAAGTCGAGGAAGACGGACCTCGGCGGATTGACAGCCTTAGTAATGGAGTGGGCGGCTGAGAAACACAAGGTGGGTAACCCAGAGGCTTCAAGGTGTCTAGCGATCAGTCCCACGGACTGATGACACACAGGTCAAGCAGGCACAAGGATCGCGAGGTCAACCTCGTCATCGTGCAGTGCATTGCGCAGCGCTGGTGCAAGCGAATCTCTTACTTTGCGTGCCGAGTAAATGCCTCCCATAAAGGTGTAGGCACGCCCCGCTAGTTGGCCAATCTCGCTGTTAGCTACGAGCGTCTGCAGGGTATCAATCGGGAAAACAGCATTGATGTTTTCCCGAGCTGCAGTCATGTCGTAGGCGAAATGAGAGGTACGTAACGTTTCACTGGGCTCTGTCGTGTCAATTATTCGAAAGCTCGTGTCGTCTCGATGATGAAATGCAATTTGTCCGCGTTTGTAGATACCGCCTGAGGCAATCAACGCGACTCGCATCTCGCTTACAGGTTT
>PBWF01000019.1 GCA_002728935.1 Gammaproteobacteria bacterium
CCATGGCGCCGGTATTGCTGTCGATGGCGGGGCGACGAAGGGATATTTCTGATGGATTTTTCACCAACCGAGGAACAGTGCCTGCTTGTCGCCACCATCCGCGCTTTTGTCGATGACGAGCTGCGCCCGCTGGAGGCGCGGATCGAGGAGACGGGTCACCTTGCTGATGATATTGCCGCCGAGATCCGAGCGAAGTCGCAGGCGCTTGGTCTTTATGCGGTGAATATTCCGACCGAATATGGTGGTGCCGGCCTGCCGGTTCTCGACTGGATGATCGCCGAGGAGCAGTTTGGACGCACCAGCGATATCCTGATCCGCCGCGCTTTCGGCAATGTTTATGAAATCCTGCTGGAAGGCACCGACGCGCAGATCGAGACATATCTGCTGCCGGCGGTTCGTGGCGAGCGCACCTTCTCGGTCGCCTTTACCGAACCCGAGGCCGGGTCCGACGCCGCCGCCATTTCAACCAAGGCGGTACGAAAGGGCGATGGCTGGGTGCTGAACGGAGCCAAGCATTTCATTTCGGACGGCCTTTATTCCGACTTCTTTATCGTCACCGCGGTAACGGATCCGGATGCCGGTGCGCGTGGTATTTCTACCTTCATTCTTGACAAGGGGCGTCCCGGATTCACCGTCGGGCGCGATCAGCCGATGATGGGGTTGCGGGGCACGTCGCACGTTGAAATGCGATTCGAGAATGTAGAGCTTGATGAAGGCTGTCTTCTTGGACAGGAGGGGCAGGGTCTGAAGCTGGCGCTTGCCACCCTGGGTCGTGTGCGGCTGGCACAGGTGGCAGCGCGGGCCGTTGGCAAGGCCAGCATGATCCTCGATGACTGCCTCGACCATGCCAGGAACAGGCGGCAATTCGGATCAGCCATTGGTGAATTCCAATTGATCCAGCAGATGCTTGCCGACTCGGCGATGGAGATCAACGCCTGCCGGCTGGCCCTGTGGCAGACGGCCAGCCGCATCGATGCCGGGGACGAGGCGCGCGGCGCGATCTCGATGCTGAAGGTTCAGGCATCAGAGATGCTCGGTCGGGTCGTTGACCGGGCGGTGCAGATCTACGGTGGTGCCGGTTATTGCCGTGACCTGCCAATCGAACGCTATTACCGNGACGCCCGCATNGCGAGNATNTATGACGGCACCTCGGAGATACACCGCATGGTGATGGCGCGGCAGATGATGAAGGGGGATGTTGGCCTGTTCGACATCTATGAGCAGGTAAGATGACGAAGGTTCAGTTTCTGACCGCGGACGAGGCTGCCGCGATGATCGAGGACGGCGCCGTAATCGGACTGACCGGTGGTGGNGGTGGTCTGGTTGAGGCAAGTGCGCTTCACGCCGCTGTAGAGCGCCGGTTCCTTGCCACGGANCATCCCCGAAACCTGACCTGCATACATGCGCTTGGTATCGGCGACAGGCAGGAACGCGGGATGAACCGGTTTGCGCATGTCGGCATGACCACTCGTGTCATAGGGGGCCACTGGGTCTGGTCGCCGCGCATGCAGCAGATGGCGCGGGACAATGAGATTGAGGCCTATGTGCTGCCCGGCGGCGTGATCATGCAATTGATGCGCGAGGTNGCCGCCGGNCGNCCCGGCCTGATCACCCATGTCGGNCTTGGCACNTTNGTTGATCCGCGGCTGGATGGCGGACGCATGAACGAGGCCGCAAANCANANTNTGACCGAGATNATCACCATCGANGGNCGGGANTATCTNCGCTATNTGCCGNTCCCNGTNACGGTGGCGCTTCTNCGCGGCAGNTATGCNGATGAGGATGGTAANATCTCGCTGGANGAAGAGCCGGCCAATCTNGATATCTACGCGATAGCNGCGGCGGCGCATAANAGTGGCGGCAAGGTCATTTTCCAGGTCCGCGGAAAAGTGCCGCGGCANAGCATGAAGGCCCGNGAGGTNCGNATTCCGGCNGCNCTTGTCGANGCNGTNGTNGTCGANGNGACACAGCGGCAGGGNTATGACNTTGTCTANGACGCGGCATTGTCCGGGCAGGATCGCCGNGANGATCNGGNGNCNCCGCAGCCNGCATTCTCGTCACGCCTTGTCATCGCGCGCCGCGCACAGCAGGAACTGCATGACAATGCGGTGATCAATTTTGGCTTTGGCATTCCCGACCAGATTGCCAAGCTGATCGACCGTGACGGCCATGCGGAGCGCTATTTCCAGACCATCGAGCATGGCACTTATGGCGGCAGGCTTATGGATGGTGATCTGTTCGGCTATGCGATGAACCCGAGCTGCATGATTGATGGCCCCTCGCAATTTGACTTCTATTCGGGAGGTGGGCTGGATATCGCTTTTCTCGGATTTGGCGAGATAGACGCCGCTGGTAATGTCAATGTGTCCAAGCTTGGGGGCAATACGGTTGGGCCGGGCGGGTTTATCGATATTGCCCAGAACGCGCGCAAGGTGGTTTTCTGCGGCACTTTCGATACCGGCGGCGCCCGTCTCGAGACGGGTGACGGCACCCTGCGGGTCACGTCGCANGGNCGGATTCNCAANCTTGTNGANAANGTCGACCAGATNACCTTTTCNGGNNCGCAGGCAAGCGTGCAGGGCCAGCATGTCATCTATGTNACCGAGCGNGCNGTNTTCGAGNTGCGCGAGGACGGTGTGCATCTTGTCGAGATCGCCCCNGGCATNGACCTGCAGGCGGATGTGCTCGACCGAATGGGGTTCACGCCGCGCATGGANTCGCCTTTGTCGGAGATGAACAGCGGCTTGTTTAAGGAATGAAGGACANCGGAAGGCCNATGGATGTTTTCAGGATTGGATTGATTGGCGCCGGGTCGATTGGCACCCGACACATCAAGGCCATCGACGAGGTGGCGCATATCGAGCTTGTGGCCGTTGCCGACCCGTCGCCCGCCGCATGGGCGCTTGGCGATTCACGAAATATTGAGGTGTTTGCCGATGCCGAGAGCATGCTGTCAGAGACGGATGTCGAGGCGGTCATCATTGCCACCCCGACAGAGCGTCACCACGCCGATGTGATGACGGCCCTCAAATATCGCAAGACGGTGCTGGTTGAAAAGCCGATCACCGCGACCATGAAAGAGGCCGACGAGGTGACACGCTACGCCGCGGAGCAGGAATGTCAGGTGCTTGTTGGCCATCAGAGGCGATATTATCCATGCGCACGAATGGCGCGGGACATCATCCAGAGTGGCCGCATCGGCAGGCTGATGGCGGTAAGCGGTCAGTGGGCANCGCGCAAGGATGACGACTATTACGCCGCGGCCTGGCGTCGTGANCGCAAGGCTGGTCCTATCCTGACCAACCTGATTCATGAAATCGATATCCTGCGCTTTATCTGTGGCGACATCGCGTCGGTGTCTGCCGAGATGACGAATCACGACCAGCATTTCGAAAAAGAGGATGCGGTGGCGATNAGCCTGAAATTCGCCAATCAGGCGGTTGGAAGCTTTCTGCTTTCGGATCGTACCCCGTCACCCTGGACCTGGGAAATGGCGCTTGGCGAGAGTGTGAAATTCCCGAAGACGGGTATGAATGCCATCCGGTTTCTGGGCACAGAGGGGGCGCTGGAATTTCCAAATCTAGTGCTGTGGCGGCATGCCGAGGGCAATGGCAACTGGCACCATGAGATTCGGCCTGAGGTGATCGACGCACCTTTCATCGATGCCTATGTCGCGCAGTGCGCACATCTGCGCGCGGTGACGCGCGGTCTTGAGACACCGATTATCGACGCCTTGAATGGCAGCCGATCTCTTGATGCGACCCTGGCGGCGGCACGGGCGGCGACAAGCGGGACGCGCATCAAACTGTCAATGTGACTGAAACCAAAGGAGGAATAGGATGGCGGATTTTTATCTCGACATTGGCGACAACACCAGCTTCACCAAGACAGTCTCCGAGAGCGATGTCTATCAGTTTGCCGGTATTACCGGCGATTTCTCGCCAAACCATGTCAACCGGGTCTACATGGAGAAATCGAGCTATGGTCGCTTGATGGCGCATGGCGCGCTTCTTGTTGGATTCATGTCCACTGTCTCGACCCAGATGATAGCGCATAGCCGAGAGGCAGCGGAAACCCCCGTTTCGGTGGGGTATGACAAGATCAGATTTCTGAAGCCGGTCTTCCTCGGCGACACGATCACCGTCGCCTATACCGTCACCGAGATCGATGTGGAGCGCCGCCGTTCGACAGCTGGGATTGAGGTCACCAACCAGGATGGTGAGCTTGTCGCCGTCGCCAGCCACATTCTTCAATGGGTGCCGAACAGCTGATGGTGGGTGGACTGCAAAAAGGGATGTCAAGATGAACAGACGCATGGACATTGCTGGTCAAAGCTTCATTGTCACCGGCGCCGCCAAGGGCATCGGCCTTGCCATCAGTTCGCTGTTTCACAGTCTTGGGGCCCGGGTGTCTGGCTGGGATCTCGATGACAGCGGCATGAAGGACAACCCTGTCTTCGCTGACAGTCAGATTGTCGATGTCACCGACCCGTCGCAGACGGAGGCGGNCTTCGCCGCCAGCCTCGCAGCGCTTGGCGATATTGATGGCATTGTCGCGAATGCCGGGGTGAACGGGCCGACGAAGCCATTGTGGGACTATTCGCTGGCAGAATGGCAAACGGTGATGTCGGTCGATCTGACCGGTGTGTTCCTGACCGTGCAGCCGGCGCTTGNCCATCTNAGGGCGCGCCAGCGGGGCCGGATCATCATCATCTCCTCGATCGCCGGAAAAGAGGGAAACCCCGGCGCCGTGCCCTATGGCGCGGCGAAAGCCGGCGTGATCGGNCTTGCCAAGGGGCTGGCCCGTGAATTGTTGCCCTCGGAGATTACCGTGAACTGTATNGCACCTTCGATGGCGATGACTGACCTGCTTGACGGGATGAGCGCGGAATACATNGCCGACAAGAAGAGCCGAATTCCGATGGGCCGACTGTGCACGCCAGAGGAGATTGCCAATGTGGCGGCGTTCATCGCTTCCCCGGCCTGCAGCTTTACCACCGGTCAGGTCTTTGATGTCACCGGTGGGCGTGCCACATGGTAGCCGCGCCGCGCCAGCTTCAACTGGACGACCTATGTGTTCATCAGGTTTCGCTTTCAGGACAATGTGATTTCGCCGGCTCGCTGGCGGTTCTTCGGCATGCCGGTATTTCCCGGACCGCGTTGTGGACGCCGATGATCGAGTCATGCGGCATCGCCGAGGCCAGACGGATCTGGAACGACAGTGACATGGTNGCGGAATCGCTCTGTGTCGCCTGTCTCTTCGAGGGNGAGGNNGCGCTTCGNAACAGGCTCGATCTNGCCGACATGTTCGGTGCNAGAACCCTNGTANTGATCACCGGNGGNTTTGAAGATCTGGCGGCNACTNGTTATAGCGGCGGCATCGAANATGCCCGCAGCCTGCTTNTTGANCGGCTTGGTGCGGCAGCAGAGCTNGCCNCCGANCACCGGGTCAGGCTTGCTTTTGAGCCCCTTCACCCGATGGTGTGCGGCTTTCGTTCGGTGGTCTCCAGCCTTGGCGAGGCGCTCGATATTCTNGACCAGCTTGACGACGGTCACGACATCGGCCTTGCCATCGACGCCTACGCCCTNTGGTGGGAGCATGATCTGCAGGCAAAGCTGATGCGTGCCGGTGACCGTATTCTGAACTACCACGTTTCGGACTGGCTTGCCGATACGCGGGACCTCCGGCTTGATCGTGGCATGCCGGGCGACGGGCAGATCGCTCTTCGTGACTGGCGCCGGATGATCGAGGCGGCGGGCTATCTAGGTCCGGTCGAGGTCGAGATTTTTTCGCGTGACCGATGGTGGAAAACGCCGGCGAAGNCAATGACTGNGGTNATTCTGGAGCGGATGAACNCCNNCTTTTGAACCGGGTTTCAGCNNATNGAGNTCCGATTTTTTNGTCAAAATGATAAAAANCCATCAAATTTGTGGTTCCCTATCCGGAATCGGACCATACTATCNATNNTCNTNANCGNTGANGCCNTGCTNNGNGCGGCGNGAAGTCCGTNANGTTGGGTTTAAATCGGCTGGCTGGCTCGGGGGGAGCGGTGCTTGAAGTCAAAGATGTNCACGCGGGCTATGGCAACCTAAAGATCCTGCGCGGCGTAAACATGAATGTGCCGACTGGCGGAATAGTGACGTTGCTTGGTGGCAACGGCACTGGCAAGTCCACNCTTCTCAAAGCCATTTCAGGCCTGATTCCCCTGATGGAAGGGGAAGTTGTTTTTGATGGCGTTAACATCTCGAAAATGAAACCTCACGAGCGTATGCGCCTCGGTCTTGTTCAGGTGACACAGGCCAAGGAAGCCTATCCGGCAATGACGGTTGAGGAAAATCTTGTTCTTGGTGCCTATACACGTAACGACCGCGAAGGCACCAAGGCCGACCTTGAAAAAGTGTATGATTTCTTTCCGGTGCTTCAGGAGCGGAGCAGGCAGTTGTCCGGCACGCTGTCTGGTGGTGAGGTGCAGATGTTGGTCATCGGCCGTGGTCTGATGGCATCCCCAAAAATGCTAATGCTTGACGAACCAAGTGCCGCGCTAGCCCCTAAAGTGGTTCTGGAAATTTTTTCGAATATCAACCGTATCGCCAAATCTGGTGTGACCATCCTCGTGGTTGAGCAGAATGTGCGAATGGCACTTATCCTAGCGCAGTATGGTTACATCATCCGCGATGGCGTGATCATGATGCAGGGTGAGGCAGATAATCTGATCAGAGATCCGGCGGTCAAGGATTCCTTCCTTGGCGGCTCGGTCGCCGACACGACAAAAGCGCTCAGAAACTGAGCGGCACCTCACGGGGGATGGAACTAATAATGGGATTTGATTTCAACTCGCTGCTGGCCTTCATCATTTTTGGGATCACCATTGGTGTCGTCTACGGCATTGTGGCGCTTGGGATTTCCTTAATTTATTCTGGCCTTGATATAGTGCATTTCGCGCATGGTGAGATGTATATGTTTGGTGCCTTTTTCGGGCTTGTTTTGGCGCATAACGTTGGTGTGCCTTACCCGGTTGCACTCATTGGCGCCATGATGCTTACGGCGCTCCTAGGTATGGTGGTTGAACGGGTCTTCTATCGAAGGCTGACGCGAGCTGGTGGTGGCTATACAGTTGCCGGCATGGGTATGATCATCTGTGGTTTTGGTATGTCTGTAGCGCTTGTCAATACAGCCTATTTTTTCTTTGGCGCCGAGGCTGAGCCGTTTCGTGCCAATTTAGACTACATCCCGCGGCTTAGTTTCCCTGGCGATATTGATGTCCCAGAAAGCTATGTTTTGACGGCGATAATTTCAGTTTTTTTGATGGCCGGGCTTCACTATTTTCTGAGGCACACGAAAACTGGTCTTGCAGTGCGGGCCGTGGCGCATAACAAGGACATCGCCTACCTAATGGGTATAAATGTGCCGCTAATGATATCGCTAATATTTGGCCTTGCCTGCGGCCTTGCCGCAGCTGCAGGTGTATTAATTGGTCCAATGCAATCAGTTCAGGTGGAGATGGGCTACCTAATGCTGATGAAGGCTTTTGCTGCAGCAGTGGTTGGAGGATTTGGGTCACTTCCTGGCGCCATTGTTGGCGGCATCATGGTCGGCATTTTCGAAAATCTGGGAGCCGCTTACATCTCGGCGAGCCACAAAGATATTTACGCATTTTTGCTGTTGATCCTGGTCCTTATGTTTAAACCGTCAGGTCTGTTTGGGGTCGAGGCAAAGGTGAAGGCATAGTGAGATAGATCACTATGAATAGGGGAAAACCTAAAAACTAAGTGGAGGAAAACATGCGAGTACTAAACAAATTGTTTGCTGGCGTTATAGCCGCGGGTGTTGGCGTGACCGCCACCGCTGCTTTTGCCGGCGACATCCGGGTCGGCATCACGATGCGGATGATCAGTGAAAACGGTCAGGCTTATGGTCAGATGGTGATGGACGAAATCAAAGGTATCAACGATGCGGGTGGCATCAATGGTAACATGATCGAAGCTACTCTGATGAATGACGAGTGCAAGTCTGACAAGGGCGTCGCTAATGCAAACAAGATGATCTTTCAGGAAAAGGTTCACCTGCTGATTGGATCGTCCTGCTCATCGGTTACGCTGCCGATCGTCGATGTGACGGCAAAGGCTGGCGTTCCGCAGATGGTCCCGCACTCAACTAACTCAAAGATTACCCAGAAGGGCAGCGAGTGGGTCTTCCGCATCCCGGTGTCCGGCCGCTACTACGGTGGTGTGAATGCGAAATATGTTGGTGAGAACATCGGTACCAAGATCGCCTATATCTGTGCTGCAGATGCTGCCTCTGTAGGTGATTGTGCAAACATGGAAAAGCAGATGAGGGCACGCTTTGGCGCCGAGCCTGCCTATCGTGCAGATGTGCAAGAAAAAGAAGTCGACTTCCGATCGCACATGCAGAAAATTAAGTCCATGGATGTTGACGGCATCCTAGTGGCGGCGCTTGCTGAAACTATGGCACGTGCTTTAGTTCAGTCCTATGAGGCGGGTATTGGCGAAGATGTTCGCCGGATCGGTTCGTCGTCAGCTTCCAATGCACCAGTTCCAAAAATCGCTGGTGATGCTGCAAAAGGCGTGTTCTTCACAGCTGCTTATGCCGCTGCCGATAATCGCCCAATCGCAAAGCTGTTCAACGAGATGACACGCCAGCGTTACGGCATCCATGCGCCTGACCATGATTTCTCGCAGGCTTATGATCTGGTCCGGATCATGGAAATTGCCCTGAAAAATGCTGATCTCGACCTGTCAGACGGTGCGCTTGCTGCCGATCGGACAGCCATCCGCGATGCTATCGCCAATGTAGAGGGTTATGAAGGTCTAGCATCCGGCCCGATCAGCTTCTGCGCCGCTCCGACACCGCAGTGCCGCGACGGCAATCGGACAGCGGTTCTCATCGGTTACACTAAGGGTGGTGAAAACTTCGAAACNGAGGTTCTTGCCCGGGTTACNATGGAGCCAGATTTCGGTCTCGAATAGGCTTAACGAAACGCATGGTCGGGGGTTCTTCCCCGACCATCATCCCNTTTGTTTTTAAGATATTGATGTNTGAGAGATGAAGGTCTCAAGACGGGCCCGGGGAACATATCGAAATGGTATTTCTGTCGCGCATTGCTGATGTGATCGAAGCTCTGGCGCAACGCCACAGGATGCTGCCATGGCTCATCGCCTATGCATTGTTACTGCCGCTGCCCTTTATCCTATCGGCTTTTTTCAACGATTATCTGATNGATCTGGCTAACCGTGCTTGCTTGTTCATCATGCTTGCCGTCGGGCTGAATATCGTGAAGGGCTTTTGCGGCCAGGTAACGGTTGGTCACATAGGTCTTTATGCCATCGGGGCGGTGACCTCGGCGGTGCTGTCACTTGAGCCTGGNGGGTTCGGCGGGGCGCTTGGGTTTGGCCTACCGGTCTGGGTGTCGATCCCAATCGCGGTGCTCGTAACCGCTTTTGCTGGCCTCATAGTTGGATTGCCNTCAGTTCGACTGGAGGGCGCCTACCTAGCACTGGCGACGCTCGGTCTCGGCGAGTCCGTCCGCATTTTCATTGCTGTAACACCAGCGTTGGGCTCCAGCACTGGTCTCATGATGATCCCGGCGCCAAGCATTGGTGGGTATGTCTTCGACAGCTTTACCAGCTATTACTATCTCGTAATGACGGCTGCCGTCNTAGGGATCTACTTTTCTTTCGCGATCTTGCGCTCAGCCACAGGACGCGCTTTCCAGGCCATTCGCGAGGATACCATCGCCGCCTCGGTGAATGGCATCAATGTTGTGAAATACAAGCTCTTGGCCTTCGTCCTCAGCGCCATGTATGCNGGACTTGCCGGCGCACTATTCGCNCACATGCCGCCTGGNTATCTACATCACAATAACTTTACCGTCATCGAGATGGTGACGTTGCTACTAATGGTGGTGCTTGGTGGTATTGGCAATGTNTGGGGCGGGGTTATNGGCGCCATTGTTGTGACCATCGCNTATGATCAAACAAAAGATCTCATGGTNTATTTCATGGACCGACCCATNGTGATCCAGCCTTTGGTATTCGGTCTGTCGATGGTGCTGNTNGTGCTNTTCATGCCACGTGGCATTGGCGGCTGGTTCGAGGGCTTGCAGCGGAACCGCAGATTTATCAAGAGAAGCGAGGAGAAGTTAGGTGGCGCTGCTAGAAACTCGTGATCTGAGCAAAAGTTTTGGTGGTCTTCAGGCTATTGATAAGGTCAGCCTGAAGGTTGAGCCGAACACGATCCACGGACTGATTGGGCCAAACGGATCCGGCAAATCTACCTTCTTCAATCTTCTTACCGGGGTGTATCAGCCTGACGAGGGAAGCCAAATCAGCTTTGACGGGGTCGATATCACGAACAGCCCGGCACACACGATTGCCGGGCTTGGGCTGGCCAGAACCTTCCAGTTGCTTCGCTTATATGGTGAACTGAGCGTGCTAGATAACGTCATGGTCGGCTATCATCCGCATACCAAATACGGGCCACTTGCGCCATTGTTCAACGGTGCTGAGGTGCGGCGCCAGGACAAGGCCGTCCGTGACGAGATGCAGGAACTTCTTGAGTTTATTGGCCTTGCAGACCATGCCGAAATTCCAGCCGCAGAATTGTCCGGTGGTCAGCGCCGTCTGCTGGCACTCGGACGCGCCATCGCGATGCGTCCGAAAATGCTGCTTCTCGATGAGCCGGGAGCTGGGTTGTCGCCTGCCAATGTCGACAGTCTGATGTCAACAATTATGACGCTCAAAGACCAGTACAATCTCACGATCATCGTGGTGGAGCACATCCTGAAGGTTGTGATGTCGACCTGCGATACCATCAGCGTGCTTGATCATGGGCAGAAGATTTCCGAGGGCACGCCCGAACATGTCAAGAACGATCCGGCGGTTGTCGAGGCTTATCTCGGTCGTGAAATGGCGGACGAAGATATACGGGCGGCGATGGACGCGTGACGTCGGGGTGTGTAGGTAAATGCAGGGCAATGCCGCCGGGATCAGATGGGAAACACAGGACCGGACGCTGATCCTGACAATTGATCGGCAGCATCGCCGCAACGCACTGGACCCTGACGCCCATCATCAGCTTGCCAGCCTTTTCGACATGTTTGCGGACAGCGATGAGCATCTTGTCGCCATTATCACAGGCACAGGCGATAAGGCATTCTGTTCTGGCTCTGACCTTTCTGTAGAGGCTGGTCTTGACCGCGCCAATCTACCACCAACAGGCTTCGCCGGAATTGCAGAACGCTTTGATCTCATTAAACCAGTTATTGCAGCTGTGAATGGAGACGCCATCGGCGGCGGGATGGAAATCGTCCTTGCTTGTGACTTGTGCGTGGCGGTGCCCAGTGCAAGGTTCTCGTTGCCAGAGCCACGCGTCGGACTGATGGCAAGTGGAGGTTTGCATCGTCTGGCAAGGCAGATGCCTCTCAAACAGGCGATGGAAATTGCCCTGACAGGGCGCATGTTTACTGCAGATGAACTTGT
>PBWF01000020.1 GCA_002728935.1 Gammaproteobacteria bacterium
ACGGGGTTCACGCCTATCATCAACCCCCCGGAGGTGGCCATACTTGGCGTTGCTCGGGCTAAGTGGCAGCCTCGTTATGTGAATGATGAGTTAAAGAAACGCCTCATCGTACCGTTGGCGCTCAGCTATGATCACAGAGCCATCGATGGAGCAGAGGCCGCTCGGTTCCTAGCCGGACTGGCTGAGCAACTAGAAGATGTTCGTTATCTTGCCCTGTAATGCTTTGATCCGATAAAAGCTGGGTGGACAAGCTTTCACGCTGTTGGTGGACGGCTGTTGGTCAGTAACAGTTGCAGGTAGTATGGTTCGAGTGACCCTCTGACCCAGTCAATACTGAATGATCCACGCTCAGTAGCTAGTTTAGATAGGGAAGGGGTGCTTAGTTCTGATGCCGCGCGGTTGCCTAACCTGCCGACGGTTCATCGTCTTTTTGCCATAAGTGCTCAGGTTGCTCGGTTTTCAATGCGCAGTATCTAGCAAGGACGAACAGAAAGTCAGACAAGCGGTTGAGAAATCGAAGCCCGGGCGGATTCACAGTGTCTGACTCCCCCAACTGAATCAAGCTTCTCTCCGCTCTTCGGCAAACACTCCTGGCCACATGGCATTGCGCAATCAACACAGACCCCCCGGGGATAATGAAGTTCTCGAGCGGCGCCAATTCATTATTCATCTGATCGAGTTCGGTCTCGATTCGATCAACATGATGATCATGGATGAGTTGGAAACCAGGGATCGAGACTTCTCCGCCCAAGTCGAAGATTCTGTGTTGCAAACGATCAAGGAAAGGGGCCAAGTCGGTGAGCGCCTCTACAGCGGTGCTTTTGAGGTGTTCGCTGACGAGTCCAAGGTGTGCATTCAATTCGTCGATGTCACCCATCGCGCCTACGCGGGCGTGAGTTTTGGGAACTCGCGACCCGTCTCCCAAGCCTGTCTCACCGCCGTCTCCGGTCCTGGTGTATATCTTCGTCAGTCGCTTGCCCATAAGTCGCTCGAAATTTGGAACCAGGAAAGTGTACGTGATTTACGGCCNGAGNGCTTAGTGTTAANCCGGGCAAATCGATGTTTTTTGCNANTGCTAGGCCTACTGGATGACAAGGACGGATACATGAATCTCACGGCTCAAGAACTAACCATGGTTTAATTCGATCATGAGCATCGCGACCGATAAATCGCCCGGGACCTGGCGAGAGGGATTCACAGTCTACCTCCGCCCCACAACGCTGGCGCTAGCGTTTTTAGGGTTCTCGTCTGGCTTGCCCTATTTGTTGGTCTTCTCGACATTAACGGCATGGCTTCGAGACTCGTNGGTGGATCTCACCACGATAGGGTTCTTTGCCTGGGTGGGGCTGTTTTACTCCCTTAAATTCGTTTGGGCTCCTTGGGTTGACCGCACCAGCATCCCTTTGCTGACCGGATGGCTCGGTCATCGGAGAGCCTGGATGGCGATTTCTCAGGTTGCAGTCGCGGCTAGTTTGATTTTGTTGTCCCAAGTCAGTGCTCACCAAACTGGCTGGATTGCAGTGCTTGCGTGCGCGACTGCATTCTCATCGGCGACCCAAGATATTGTGGTGGATGCCTATCGAATTGAAGCGGCTGACAACGAAAATCAAGCCGCAATGTCAGCGATGTACATTCTAGGATACCGAGTTGCCCTGCTGACTTCTGGCGCGGGTGCACTGCTGATTGCCGACTTCGGCGAATGGTCGCTGGCTTATCTGAGTTGTGGCTTGATGATGGGGGTAGGGCTCATTACGACCCTGTTGGTTTCAGAGCCTGCGTCGCGTGGGCAGAAGGAATCTGTCAACACATCGCTCGGAGTGACGATCGCCCCATCCGAGAGCGATTGGCGAGCAAGAAGTATTGGTTACTTTAAACAATTGTTTGTTGCACCGATTACCTCTTTTTTTACGGCCTACGGCGCTGCAGCCTGGGCAATTCTTGCATTGGTCTCGCTGTATCGGTTGAGCGATATTGTGATGGGGGTGATGGCGAACCCTTTCTATCTCGATCAAGGGTATTCGAAGGCCGAAATCGCAAGCATCGCTAAAGGGCTAGGGTTCGGAATGTCTATTTTTGGTGCTTTCCTGGGCGGGCTTCTGGTCGTTCGCTTTGGTGTGTTGAAAACGATGCTGGGAGGGGCGTTCTTGGTCGCGGTAACCAACCTCATGTTCGCGTTTTTAGCGGAACAGCAGGCGGATCTCCGTTTGCTGGCGATTGTTATTAGTCTCGATAATCTAAGTGGCGGTGTATCAGCGACAAGTTTTGTTGCCTATCTTTCGGGATTGACGCAGCGGGAATTCACGGCGACGCAATACGCGTTGTTTAGTTCATTAATGACGTTGCCAGGCAAATTGATGAGCGGTTTTTCTGGCATAGCAGTGGATGCGTTGGGCTATTTTGGTTTTTTTGTAGGATCGGCCATCCTCGGTCTGCCGGCGATTGCGCTCACGATTTGGGCGATTCGTCAGAGACCTTNTGGGGGGTCCAGCGAAATCTCGCGAGGGACACTCGGTCCCCGTTGACAATAACGCCCTCTGCAATTAAGCGGCGGGTCTGTTCGTCACGATTTGGATTGGTGATTCTGCCAGCGCTGTTAATAACGCGATGCCATGGTAAAGATGTCCCCGCTGGAAGTTGACTAAGGACTTTGCCTACCCATCTTGAGAGCCCTTTCAGCTGCGCTGCCTCAGCAATTTGACCATAGGTGGCAACCCGTCCAACAGGAATGGCCGCGATCACTTGAATAACACTCTCAAATCTTCGGTTTTTCAGTGNCATAGCGTTAGGTAAAGGATTGGTTGAGTTCACGTTGATGGCTTCTCTTCGCTTGTTTTTTTTAACAGTCCACCCTTGACTCTGCTAAAAGTGACCCTATTATTAGCACTCCTTTAGGGAGAGTGCCAAGCTAAAGCCGGCCGAAAAATAGGGCGTTGGCTTGGAAAGAGAAAACGCCGACTACGCGTCGGGAAGTCTTAATCGGGAGATAAGAATGAATATTCGTCCTTTACACGATCGGGTCGTAGTACGTCGTCTCGAAGAGGAAACCAAGTCCGCTGGAGGTATCGTTCTTCCTGGTTCCGCAGCAGAAAAACCCTCTCAGGGCGAGGTATTGGCGGTCGGACCTGGAAAAAAACTGGACAATGGCACGGTGCAAACTGTTGATCTGCAAGCCGGCGACAAGGTGCTGTTCGGCCAATATGCAGGCAGCACCGTGAAGATAGACGGTGAGGAACTGCTGGTCATGAGCGAGAGCGAGGTATTTGGCGTCATTGAGTAACCGCCATAAATCCCTCGTTTTTGCGCGAAGATCAAAACAAGTAATTAAGGATTAAATAGTTATGACAGCTAAAGATGTGAAATTTGGAGATTCTGCCAGGCAGCGGATGCTAAACGGTGTGAACACACTCGCAGACGCCGTTAAAGTCACGCTGGGCCCTAAAGGTCGTAATGTTGTTCTAGATAAGTCATTTGGCGCACCTACCGTCACTAAAGATGGTGTGTCTGTAGCGAAGGAAGTCGAGCTGAAAGATAAGTTCGAGAACATGGGTGCACAGATGGTCAAGGAGGTCGCCTCTCAGACTTCAGATGTCGCAGGTGATGGTACGACCACCGCAACAGTATTGGCTCAGGCAATCTTGAACGAAGGATTGAAAGCCGTAGCTGCTGGTATGAATCCTATGGATCTGAAGCGTGGTATCGATAAAGCCGTTGCGGAGGCTGTCGAGGCAGTCAAAGCACTNGCAGTGCCATGCTCTGATTCAACAGCCATAGCACAGGTGGGTAGCGTCAGTGCAAACAGTGATACTCAAATTGGCGATATCCTGGCGGAGGCCATGGAAAAGGTGGGCAAGGAAGGTGTCATCACCGTTGAGGAAGGCTCAGGTCTAGAGAATGAACTAGACGTTGTTGAGGGCATGCAGTTTGATCGAGGGTACTTATCTCCTTACTTCATCAATAACCAGGACAACATGAGTGCTGAGCTTGATGACCCCTATATCCTGCTCTTCGATAAGAAAATCTCAAACATCCGTGACATGTTGCCAATTCTGGAAGCCGTCGCGAAGTCTAGCCGCCCACTGATGATCATCGCTGAAGATGTGGAAGGCGAAGCACTTGCAACGCTCGTTGTGAATAACATGCGAGGGATCGTGAAAGTAGCATCGGCTAAAGCACCTGGCTTCGGCGACCGTCGTAAAGAAATGCTTCAGGACATCGCTATCTTGACGGGTGGCACTGTGATCTCTGAAGAGGTTGGTTTGTCGCTTGAGGGTGCAACGCTCGAAGATCTCGGACAGGCCAAGCGGATTTCTGTGACGAAAGAGAATACGACTATCGTAGACGGCGCTGGTGATTCGGGTGACATTGAAGCGCGGGTTAAGCAAATTCGCACCCAGATTGAGGAAACTTCATCAGACTACGATAGAGAGAAGCTGCAAGAGCGAGTGGCGAAGCTTGCGGGTGGAGTGGCAGTAATCAAGGTTGGCGCCGGCTCTGAAGTGGAGATGAAGGAGAAAAAAGCTCGCGTAGAAGACGCACTTCACTCAACGCGTGCTGCTGTTGAAGAGGGTATTGTTGCCGGTGGGGGTGTTGCTCTGATTCGCGCACTGACCTCGATTGAGGGAATGGAAGGTGACAACGAAGATCAAAATGTTGGTATAAGCATTTGTCGTCGTGCTATGGAGGCTCCGATTCGTCAGATCGCTGAAAATGCGGGCGCGGAGGGATCCGTTGTAGTTGATAAAGTCAAACAGCTCAGCGGTAATGAAGGATTCAATGCTGCAAGCGGCGAGTATGGAAACATGATCGACTTCGGTATTCCTGATCCCGCCAAAGTTACACGTACAGCATTGCAAGCTGCTGCTTCGGTAGCAGGTTTGATGATTACAACCGAGTGTATGGTCACAGAAATCGTGGAAGACAAGCCGGCTGCTGCGCCAGCGATGCCCGATATGGGTGGTATGGGCGGTATGGGCGGTATGATGTAAAGAGTTTTCCAGCTGGACTAAAAAACCCCGCATCAGCGGGGTTTTTTTTAGGTGTGTCTTATCTACTAAAAAGTTGTTGAGCTCGCTGACTGGAGGCGTTCGTATCCAAATTCCTCAAGTGCCATGTTAGGAACGAATCGCTTCACCGGCAAGAATCGATAGAGTTAGTACTAAGGGTAGTTAAAATTTGTCTCACTGTCTCGCCAGAATAAATCAAGGCTATTGTCTAGGAGAGATACATTGCGTGGTCGTTTTGATAGGTAGAACGACAATTAAGGCGAGTGTTTGAGTTACGGATAGATCTCGCGACTCAGCTCCGCCATCTCTGTATTCGCTTGGATGATTGAGATACCATGGTGCCCGGGTCAGGCGAAGCTTGACCAAAGAGCAAGCATGCTGAGTATGGGTTTAAAGAGAGGATTACTAATGGAACAATTGGACTATTTGTGGCGTTGGGGACACTTTCTGTTCGGGATCGTGTGGATCGGGTTACTGTATTACTTCAACTTTGTTCAGACTGAATATTTCAAAGAAGCAGAAGCCGATCATCGTGCCGGCGCTATTCAAAAACTAGTTCCCCGTGCCCTTTGGTGGTTTAGGTGGGGTGCTGCGTTCACGTTCTTGACCGGTCTGGTTCTTTTGCATCAAATCAGTGCGGCTCTAAGTTATGACATTGTGGTTGGCGCAACGCTAGGAACTTTAATGGCGATCAACGTATGGTTTGTCATCTGGCCTAATCAGAAAATAGTGATTGCCTCAGCACAACAGGTTGCTGCTGGTGGCGAGGCGTTNGCTGAGGCCGCTGCCGCTGCACCCAAGGCAGCCCTGGCTTCCCGAACTAATACGCTTTTCTCTATCCCCATGTTGTTCTTTATGGGCTCATCGGCACATGCACGTACAGTTCCGCTGTTGGATGGTGCAACTACTGTGAGTCTGGTTGCTGTGTTTGCCATCATCTTGTTACTAGAGATTAACGCGTTGAAAGGGTCACAAGGACCTATGACGTCTGTTGCCGGGGTGATTCACTGTGGACTTGGCTTGACGCTGGTTCTCTGGGGTCTGATGAAGTTCCTGTAACCTNTGGACGACCGGTGAGCAGAGCTGTGCGTTAAATCGCTTGGCTCTCTAGCTCTCCGGCGACCCGTTAGTGAAAAAGCGATAAAATTGGGGTCAGTCAAGGCCCCAATTTTTTGGCTCTAGTAAAATCTAATCAAGCAAGCAGAGACTGTCATGAGCGATCATCCCCGAGAAGATCAACCGGTACCAAAGTCAGGAGAAGACACCGTATTGGGGGGGGCGGAAGGCGATTCACGGTTGAATGAACTGCCATCCATTCGCACATACAGTGATGATCGTTCTACTTATCGTCGGAGTAATCGAGCGGAGATTCCAAAGCAGAGCAACTTCAATGGAATTCTGGTCTTTATCATCTTCTTGATGGTAGTTGTTATGGGGGTTGGAGGGTATATCTTGTACCAAGTCCAAATGAAGCTTGATGAATCCAATGTACTTCTTGGCAAGAGCCAGCGTAGTATTCAGGAACTTGAAGATCGCCTCTCGGCAACGGGGACCGACGTATCGTTAACACTCCAATCTATGCAAGAGCAGCTGGGCACTAACGTCAGCGAAATCGATAAACTTTGGGCGGTGGCATATCGGCAGAACCGACCTAAGATCGAGGCGCTTGAAAAGAGCCTTGATACAACCGTCATGGAGTTAAACGCGCAACTTGACCCGATTGCGAGCACGGTGGGTGGTTTAGGGGACCGCTTTGGATCATTAAGTAAAGAAATGGTTGGGCTGAAGAAAACGCTAGCAATAGAGAACGATGATCAGACAACACAAATCGCGTTACTCCGTAAACAATTGCAAGACCAAGTAGATGCATTTGAGAANAGTCGTCGAAAGTTAGATCTTGTCTCCCAGCAGCTTGGTGATGCCCGTGAAGAC
Organism: Gammaproteobacteria bacterium; assembly: GCA_002728935.1. Next base: position 6,936 of record PBWF01000020.1, read on the forward strand.
ATTAGGTCGAACCTGGAGTATCGCGCTCGAAATAACACTGACATGCTTGAAATGAAACGACAGATACAAACGTTGAAGACCGTGCCAGTTGAGTAAACCCAAGATAGGTGCTCTTACGGAAACAACTGAGAATGAGTCTGTTTGCGTTGTAAGGTGTTTGCTTTAGGCTCATCGCGCATGTTGATAAATGCTTGACCAAATGGAACTACAGATCTGGTTTTCAGTCCATTACGAGGACTTTTGAGCACTATCGTTACTTTGGGATTTAGTAGGCTCTAATTTTAGTCAGAACTAATGTTCGGGTTAAGGATAGGACTGGTCTGAGCCAGCTTAGTCGCACTTTGTTAGTCAGCCCATTGATTCAATACGTCGATTGGGAAACTCTCTCCCTGATACTCGAATATGACGCCTGTCTCTGTGATCTGCTCTAAACGAATTCCATCTCTCAATATGTCCCCTTCGCCTATACGCTGGCCATCCACTACCACCATTCGCAAGTCTTGATCTTCGGCAAATATGTGCGAAGAAAAGCGNATTGCAGCNAGTTGACCAAGTGCGTCAACACGTGTGCTGCGGGTTTCCGACCCTGAGGAGGGACCTTCTGACAATCTCATTTGACCAGTTGGAGAAAGTGGATCGGTACTAGCTTTCTGCTCTTCATAAATTGGCCGCTTCCTTTCTACACTGTTCTTCGGCCGGTCAAAGGCCTGATTGCTGAATATCGGGTCTTGGATGACATCAGAGACAGAGGGCTTAGATCGAGGCGTGACATTTGTTTGATGCTCCGGGCTGATGGGGTCGGAGAAGTACCAAATTGCCAAAACCACAAGATTTAAGGACAAAATAAATGTAAAAACTATCAGCCATCGCTGTGGTGTTTTCGTCTCCTGGCGATCTGCGCGTTGGTGCAATGTATTTAGCCCTGGTGTCTTATTCTCAGTTCTCTCTCTTTCGGACTTGTTGAGCGCATCGAGAATGTAAGACATTAGTATGCCTCTTGATAAAGGCGAGGCGTGCGAATGCTGTCTCTATCATTGATTTTGATTAAGGTTTTTACTCCTGCGATTCCATCGGGAGTTAAGCCGCTCGAAATTTGAAACTGCCGAACTCTGGCTTCAAGTGTCCCATCGAATATATAGGCCTGACTTTGAGGTGGTTTGATTTCATCGATAATCGCTAAACGATTCACGATCCAATCGACGGCAGGTCCAGTGTCGCCCATGGTCAGAGGAACTTGATAACCCGGAGGGGCACGCCAAAGGAGAGTGAAGTTACCGTTCCAATACTCGAGTAATTCACTCACCCGGATATCAAAAGTCTGCTTTCCGTAGACAATAGTCGCTCTATTGCGATCAATGCTCGTTAAAGTGAACCACCTGCGGTTAAGGTTAATGACCACGGGACGGTTAAAATCGTTCATTTCATTCAGGCCGGCNACGTTCTCATAGCAAAGAAGACCAATGGTTGCCGCGAGTTCGCAAGTGGTTGTTTCAGGATCGGTAAAGTCAAACTCCCACAGCCTGAGCAAGTCGTTCAAGGCGTATTGGAAATAGCTGTGTCCGACGAGTGAAGTAAGCGGTCTCAATAGCTGCTCAGCACTTTGGGATGCGTTCAGATTAGACTCTCGTTCCATGGGAATCTGCAACGAGTCTGCTCTGAGCTCATCTAGGGCTGACTCAACAACATTAAAAGGGGATGTATTTGCAATGTTATCGGGCGTGATCAACGCTTGTCCTGTTGTGAAAGTAGCAGGATCAACGTCACGACTAACACTGTCGGGTCCATCGAAGCTCCAAGGCGGATCAAGTTCTAAGTCGGCAGAGTCTTGATGAGTGGCGGCTGATGTCGGCACCTGGGGGTAGTTTTTGCGGAGCAGGTCAGATAAGAGGTAACCGGCAATTAATGCCAAACATGTGGTTGAGGCAATGGCAATGCGGCGCCAGTCCATGGGAGAGGTTCCCCTAGGACCAAGGATTTCGCCNGCCGCTTTATCAACAATTGATGGAGTTACCTGCATTTCCCCCTCTGAATAGGCGCCGAGCATGGAACGGTCGCAGATCAAATTGATCACCCGCGGGATCCCGGCACTGAGTTTGAAGATCCGGTCGATCGCTCGCTTGGAAAAGAAGTTTCCTTTGGCTCCAGCAACTCCCAATCTATGGCGAATGTATGCCGTTACTTCTTCTCTAGTAAGGGCATCCAGATGAAACCTTGCCGTAATCCGCTGGGATAGCTGGCGAAGCTCAGGTTTGGCTAGTACATGCAGTAGCTCCGGTTGCCCCAAAAGAATGATCTGTAGGAGTTTACGTTTATTGGTTTCTAAATTAGTTAGCAGTCGTAATTGCTCTAGCACTTCGATNGACAGATTTTGTGCTTCATCGATGATCAAGATGGTTCGCCGATCGCGNGCATGCGTCTCAAGTAGGTGTGCATTAATGGAGTCAGTTAANGTCTTGATGGACGCATTTTCTGGGTAAGAAATCGATANATCGTCGCAAGCGGCAGCTAGTAATTCCTGAGANGTAAGCTTGGGATTCAGAATAAATGCAGTATCAACCTTGTTGGGCATCTGCTCCAAAAGGCAACGGCAGACAGTTGTTTTTCCCGTGCCAACCTCGCCAGACAGAAGAATAAACGCGCCGTCTCCCTGAATCCCATACGTAAGATGAGCAAGCGCCTCTCTGTGCCGGTCGCTCATGTAGAGATATTCTGGATTTGGTGCAATCGAGAAAGGTGATTCTCGCAGGCCAAAATGATCAGAGTAGAGGGACATCAAGGAAGACTCCATCGAACGAAAATGTTATCAGGATCAGCTCTGATGCTCTAGAAGCTCACCAATTATGCGATCTTTGCGTAACCAACGCTCGTTGAGAAAAGCATGGGTTTTCCGGTTATTAACGTTCTCTTCCGAATCCATCGTAGATGCTTTGACCTCGCTTACTGAGATGGTGTCCACATTGACCACGATCCGCGCTTTGTGTCCCATTAAAAACTCCATGAAGCTGGGCGTCTTCTCCTCGTAGACCAGCGTAACGTCGATAATCTGGTCGAGACGTTCCGAGAGCGCATCCAGGACCATAGCCGCGCCACCACTCTTTGGTTTCAGCAAATNTTGAAAGGGTGAGTGGGTGTTAGATTTCTTCTGCTCGGAAAACCTAGTTCCCTCTAGGAAATTGAGCACCGATACAGGCGTTAACTTAAAGCGTTCACAAGATCGCCTTGTAGTTTCAAGATCCTTTCCTCGCAGGTGAGGCTTCTTCTTTAGGATGGCAGCTGAGTAACGTTTCATTATTGGGAAATCTAGAACCCACCATGCGATGCCTATCACCGGTACATAAATGAGCTGCTGTTTAATAAAAAACTTCAGCATGGGGATCCTACGATTGAAGACCCGTTGCAGAATCATGATGTCAGTCCAGCTCTGGTGATTGGCAATGACGAGATACCATGCATGCTGATCAAGTTCCTCCAGGCCAACCACTTGGATGTCCAGCCGTTGAAATGAATCAAGCACAAGGTTGTTGAAGCTGATCCAATGTTCGGCAATGGACATCGCATGTTCAGTCCAAGTCGGCTTCAGTCGATCGGAGGAAATCGCTCTTAGCAACGCAATTAGATAGATCGGAATACATAACACGAGGGTGTTAACGCTCATTAATATAAGGCTGATTGACGCGCGCAATATGCCGATGAGCCTCTCCGCCAAAGTTTGATAGATTTGGGAGGTGGGGTGAGCAGAATTCATATTGGATCCATCTTGCCCTCGCGTTTAGTCATTGGGCTAGATTAACGACACACAGATGGTGGTTATGACGGCAGCACCCACTAAATTCAAAACGAACCCCTCGCGAACCATTGTCTTAATAGGAAAACGACCAGTAGAAAAAACAATCGTATTGGGTGCAGTTGCAACTGGCAACATAAAGGCGCAGCTGGCGCTCATGGCTGCCGGTACCATCAGCAGCTCAGGTGGGATATCAGCTGCGAACGCGGCGGCAGCCAGTACGGGGAGCATAAGGGTTGTTGTCGCAGTATTACTCGTGATCTCTGTCAAAAAGGTGATAGTGACGCAGATGCTGAGGATAACGATAATGAGATCCAGCGTAGCGAGCTCAGACAGCCAATTACCGAGCAGTCCCGATAGGCCTGTGGCAACAAAGGCTTTCGCTATNGCTATGCCTCCACCAAACAAAATAAGAACNCCCCAGGGAATTTTTGCCGCAGCCGACCAATTGAGAAGGCGACCATCATTTCCATTGGGCACGGAAAACATAGCAATGACCGCGAGCATGGCAATGCTTGCGTCATTGATGCCTTGAATACCCAGTGCACCAGACCAGCCGCCATAAGGTTGTGTTCGAGTTACCCAGGCCAGTGCCGTCAGACAAAAGATAGCGAACACTCTTTTTTCTGCAACTGACCATCGTCCCACTTCGGGTAGCTCAATCTTGCCTTGAAACGATAAATTCCGCGTCAGCCAAACCGCGGCTAATGGCACGAAGACAGCGACAACGGGTACGCCCCAGAGCATCCAATCTAGGAATGCTATCTCACCGCCCACCTGCGTCGCATAGACTTCGCGAAACACGAGATTCGGCGGCGTGCCAATGGGTGTACCAATCCCACCAATACTAGAGGCATAAGCGATACCGAGTAACAAAGGAATACTGAGTTTTGGGTCGGGAGATCGCTCAATGACCGCAAGNGCTACCGGCAACAACATCAACGTGGTTGCGGTGTTTGAAATCCACATTGACAGGACGCAAGCAGCTGCCATGAACCCGAACACAATCCTTCGGCTGCTCACTCCGCCGAAAAAATTGACCATATTGAGCGCAACACGGCGATGGGCACCGCTACTTTCCATGGCTTGAGAAAGAATAAACCCGGCCATCAGCAGGAGAATTAGCGGGCTCCCGTAGGCCTCCCCCACTTGGGCTGGCGTTAAAATTGAGAATGTTGGAAATAGCGCTAGCGGTAACATTGACGCAACAGGAATAGGAATTGGTTCAGTGACCCACCAAATGCCAGTCCACAGTGTGATGGCTGAAGTGATTGCGATCGCTTGGTCGACCTGGTTGCTCATCAACCCAATCAATAACATGCCGCCAGCGAGAGGTCCCAAGATGAGGAACAAAAGGTCTTTTCTTGCCATGGTNTCACACGGTAGCGTTGAAAAATCATTATAGGTAAGGTGGTCTGGGGATTGAAGGCATCGATTCATGGCGGCAACCTTTTTTTGGTATGACCTTGAGACCTCTGGCACCAATGCAATAGATGATCGAATCTTGCAGTTCGCGGGCCAACGGACGGATGCCGACTTAAATCCAGTGGGGGCGCCCGTTAATCAGCTCGTCAAGCCGACTCAAGATGCGCTACTTGATCCAGGGGCAATGGCAGTAACTGGCCTCGATCCACGGGCATTGATGAAGGAAGGTTGTTCGGAGTTCGCGCTGACGTCACTCTTGCTGAGTCATTTAGGAGTTCCAGAGACCTGTGTGGTGGGGTACAACAGCTTATCTTTTGATGATGAGTTCGTTCGTCAAACCCTGTTCCGTAACCTGAGAGACCCTTACGCGAGGGAGTGGCAGGGCGGTAATTCCCGATGGGATATTTTGGGCCTGATGCGAATGGCCTATGCTTTGAGGCCTGATGGAATCCATTGGCCTATGAGGGACAATGGACGACCCAGTTTTACCTTGGTTGATTTGGCACGAGCTAACGGCATCGAACATACGAGTGCTCACGATGCGCTGTCGGATATTGAAGCCACGATTGGCCTGGCTCGTCTGGTAAAATTCACGCAGCCGAAATTATTCGACTTCTATTTTGCGTTAAGGCAAAAGCAAGCGGTCATCAACCAGCTGTATCCGCTGGGGAAGGGACCGCTTGTCCATGTGGCGCCTTATTATCCGCCAGAGAGACGCGGGCTGACCGCCATATTGCCGCTGATTGCACACCCTCACTTTTCGAACACCGTGGTCTGTTGGGATCTCACCGTGCCACCCCGTGCTTTCGAGGCTGCGTTAAGCAGTGTTGATACGTTCGATACTGCGCTGCAGAACTGGGGCCGCGAACACGAGACAGGGCCAAGGCCACTGCAATCTATCGCAATCAATAAGTCTCCCCCCATCGCGCCATATCGAACGCTGGGTGAGGTGCAAGCGAATGCATTCGGCATGGGTGAGTCAATGGTGCATGAGCGAGTCGCTGACCTGCAGCGAATGGGTCGCTTGCGAGATTTACTTACCGAAAGGCTGCTCAATAAGAAGCAGAAGCAAGATGAGATCGGAGCAGATCGAGATGTGGATTCGTCGCTCTATACAGGCGGTTTTTTTTCTACTGAAGATCTCGCAACGATGGAGCAAGCAAGGCAATCCATTGCGTCGGGTGACCTACCCTTAGTCGCAGGTAATGAGCGCTTACGTCTTCTCATCGAGCGGTGTTATGTCAGGGCGACTGGCATGCCGTCTGATCAAGCGTCCGTTCAGGCTTGGTTGACCTATTTGAGAAGGCAATGGCTGGACTCGGGGCGACTAGAGGATGTCTTTCGCCGTACTCATGCCGCCCCCAGTGATGGCCCTGGCTCGTTAGCTGCCGAGATCAAGCAGTCACTGCTTCAAAGGTTGGAGGATCAGGCGTCGCTGATTGGTGTATCTACTGCATCATGGCATGGCTGACAGGCGCTTGCTTTAGTGATAGGAAGTGCGTTAGTGCGCTGAGCAAATGAGCGGCGTCCTCTGTACCCGCGGTTTCTCTAATGGAATGCATCGCAAAAGTTGGCGCGCCAACGTCGATGGTCTGAATCCCAAGTTTGGCGGCAGTAATTGGCCCAATCGTTGACCCACATCCCATATCAGAGCGTGTCACGAATTTCTGATAAGGAATATCGTGGGTTTGGCACAAGTGAGCGAACCAAGCATGAGAGTCGCTGCTGGTCGCATAGCGTTGGTTAGCGTTAATTTTGATCACCGGTCCGTCATTGAGAATAGGACCATGCTTAGCGTCGTGCTTCGAGGGGTAATTTGGGTGCACGCCATGCGCGTTATCGGTTGAAATCAGCATGGAATGGGCCATCGTTCTTAGTCTGTCCTGTTCATCGGGATAGACTCTCATCAAGATATCTTGAAGCATGGTTCCGTCTGCTCCTGCGAAGGAAGTGCTGCCGACCTCTTCATGATCATTCAACACGATCCACTGGTCAGCGCCGGTATCCGCTTGAAGGAGTGCACGCAGGGCCAAAAAACAAGACAAGAGGTTGTCGAGCCTCGCACTACAAATGAACTCATCCAGCAAGCCGATGGTTGATGGCGCCTGGGTGTCATAAAACGACAAATCCCAGGCTAGGATGTTGATGTCCTTGGCTTGCGCGTCTTCTTCCAGTGAGAGAGAGGCTATAACTTGCTCACGCAGAAGGTCAGGGAGTTGTTGTGGTGCGCGCGCTGTAATGGGTGGAATATCGGTTTGAGCGTTGATTGTTCGTTTGCTATTGGCGTCCCGGTCTAAATGAATGGCGAGGCTCGGAATGATTGCAATAGGACGATTGAAATCGACCAACGTATGGTGGACTTGCCCTGCGCCCATCGTGAACGACACTTTGCCCGCGAGGCTAAGGTCTCGATCAAACCAAGGATTCAGCAGGACACCTCCATACACCTCAACGCCCCACTGGGCATAGTGCTGGTGATGGACGTCAGCATAGGGTTTGGGTTTAAGGCAGGGACTATCAGTATGTGCCCCAATGATGCGCGCGCCGCGTTCGGCGATTGCTTCAGCGCCAAGCTGAAACGCAATAATGGATGAGTCATTTCGGGTAACAAAATATTTACCGGGTCGAGTGAGCTGCCAAGACTCTCGTTCATTAAGCGCCTCAAATCCTGCAGCAAGCAATTCACTTGCGACATTCTGGGTCGCGTGAAAGGGGGTTGGGGACGCTTGCAAAAACGCTAGAAGGTCCTCTGTCAAGGTCGATGCCATGATGAATCTCTGAAAAAGTTTGAGTGTAACAATCGTTGCGTAGCCAGGGAATGAGGGTTTAATGGGATCAAGCGTTCCACTTCATCGACAATCTCATTGCTTTTAAATGACCACTCACATTAAAATTGGTGTGCGCCGATTTGATTCAGCTTGCGGGCGCATTAGAAATACAGCTAAAGCGAGGAAACCCGCTTTAGTTGCGGGTTTTTTTGTTTTTGAGGGGATAAAACATGCGTTTCACGTCGAAGTTAGTGCATTCAGATCGATGGTTCGGGGTGCAACACGGTGCGTTAGTAAAACCTGTTCACCCCGGCGTGACTTACGGATACGAAAGCACCAACGACCTTGCCGCTGTCTTCCAGGGTAGACAAGCCGGATACACCTATGGCCGGCAGATTAACCCCACCGTTGAGGCACTGCAACGCAAAGTCACGGCTATGGAAAATGGGCTGGCAACCGTTTGTTTCGGGACTGGAATGGCCGCCATCGGCACCGCAGTCGTTGCTCTCCTTAAGGCTGGTGATCACATCGTGACCTCTCAGTATTTGTTTGGGAATACGGCTAGCTTGTTCCAAACCTTTGAGCGACACGGTATCGAGGTCAGCTTTGTTGACGCAACAGAAGTAGCTCACGTAGAAAAAGCNCTTCGTCCTAATACTAAGATNGTGTTCACGGAGACAATCGCCAATCCAAGAACTCAGATAGCGGATCTNGCNGNTATTGGAGCACTCTGTGCGAAGCATTCGCTGCTCTACGTCGTCGACAATACCATCACCACACCTTTTCTATTTCAGCCGGCGAGTGCTGGTGCGCACTTAGTCATTAATTCGCTGACCAAGTACATTGGTGGCCATGGGAATGCTCTTGGAGGGGCGATCACCGATCTTGGTTCTTTTGACTGGGAGCGCTTCGACAATATTCTCGANCTTTATCGNGTNGGTAATCCNGCCCAGTGGGGTATCAATCAGATAAAGAAAAAGGGCCTACGAGACTTTGGGGCAAGCATGGCTCCNGANGCAGCGCACAGATTGTCAGTNGGCGCGGATACGTTGGCTTTNAGGATGGCTAGATGCTGCGAGTCTGCNGATCGCATCGCTCAGTTTTTGGCAGGGCACCCTGCAGTGGACCGCGTTTACTTTCCGGGTCTNGCGGATCACCCTCAGCACGAGCAGAGTAAAGCGTGGTTCAAATACCACGGTGCGATCTTGAGTTTTGAATTACGAGCCGATCTTGATTGTTTCGATTTGCTAGATGCTATGAATCTGGTAGTTAAGGCAACCCACCTTGGAGATCTTCGAACGTTAGCGTTACCCGTTGCGCACACGATTTTCTATGAAGTGGGGCCAGAGCGTCGGGCGCAAATGGGAATTAGCGATCATCTCATTAGAATGTCGGTCGGCATTGAAGATACGGATGACCTGATTGAGGATCTCCAGCAGGCGTTTGATAAAACATTGAGCTAAAGCTTAGATGTTTAGGCGCAGTCCAAACAGCGCGTTATGGTTATCGGCACCTGGCAAACTCGCCGCAAAAAAGGTCTCGCCCGGCGCGACTTCAGAACGGGACAATAAGAAGCAACAGCAGAAAGTGATGATAAAAAGCGACAATAGAGTGTGGCTATAGCACGTGACCATAGAGGGGACTACAGACAGGATGTGTGAATAATCGTCACTGCCCGAGATCGATNAAGGTTTTGTNNNGGAGATCTGCATATGATCTGCTNCTGGCATGATAGTCCTACAATCAGCCCATTGATGCGAGAGATTGAATGAGTGCCTTACTCACAACAGCGTTATCCCTACCCAATCGGCGGCAAGGCAAGGTCAGAGATCTTTATGATGTGACGTTACCTAACGGAGATGAGGGGCTGCTTAGTGTTGCCACCGACAGAGTAAGCGTCTTTGATGTTGTGCTCGAGAATGGGATCCCTGGCAAAGGGATTATGCTCACGACGTTATCAAGCTTCTGGTTCGACTATTTCAGTGAACAATTCAAACATCATCTTGTGAGTACAGACGTTGACGACGTTCCTGGTCTCACCGAAATAGAGCGCGACCTGTTACGGGGTCGGATAATGTTATGCCGCAAGGCGAGGGTGCTGCCGGTTGAATGCATTATTCGCGGTTATCTGACGGGCAGTGGGCTTAAGGACTACGAGCAGAGTGGAATGGTTTGCGGTATCCCTTTGCGAGCGGGGTTGAGCAATAGCGATCTACTTGATGAACCACTCTTTACACCTAGCACCAAGGCCGACACTGGACATGACGAAAACATTTCGTACGAGGAGGCTTGCAGGATCGCTGGTGAATCTGAAATGGCGCAAGTGCGAGCGACCGCCCTGCAAATTTATGATCAGGGAAGGCGTTATGCGCTTGAGCGCGGGGTCATCATTGCCGACACTAAATTTGAGTTCGGTATCCTTCCGGGCGAGCAGGCGCCTATACTCATCGATGAAGCGTTAACCCCTGACAGTTCTCGATTCTGGCCAGCCAATGACTGGCGTCCAGGGAGAGAGCAGGATAGTTTTGACAAGCAATTTGTCAGGAACTTTGCGGAATCACTTGTTGCGCAGGGATTGTGGAATAAAGAAGCGCCAGGGCCAGCACTTCCAGACGATGTGATTCATCAGACGCAGGCACGGTATCAAGAGGCGATCGATCGACTGATGGGTTGATGGGCGGTTTGCCGACGCGTTTCGCCACTCCTGATTACCTTGGTTCACCTAGGCCGTCCTCCGTCCACTTCTGTCTGGCTTTGGCCAGTCTTGACTAAAGAGGGAAACATTTTGGGTCAGGCGAACTAGAGTTGTGCGGTGGCTACTGTCCCAACTCACTTGGATAGCAGACCCCAGTTCCACCCAAGCCGCAATAGCCGTTAGGGACTTTTGCCAAATACTGCTGGTGGTAATCCTCAGCGTAGTAAAAGGTCTGGTTTGTTTTCACCTCAGTAGTAATTTTGGGATAACCCGCGGTTGCTAATGCCTCCATGAACGTGACCTTGCTAGCTTCAGCCTCGGCAAGCTGGGTGTCGGTTGACGCATAAATGCAAGATCGATACTGGGTGCCAATATCATTGCCTTGCCGCATGCCTTGTGTGGGGTCATGACTCTCCCAGAAGCAAGTCAATAACGTATCCAATGAAACCTTAGCTGGATCGTAGACGANCAGGACAACTTCAGTATGACCCGTACCGCCACTACACACTTCCTCGTAACTGGGGTTTTTGGTGATGCCTCCTGCATAGCCAGCTGCGGTACTAAAAACTCCGTCAATCTGCCAAAAACGGCGCTCTGCGCCCCAAAAGCAACCCATGCCAAACTGGATGGTTTCGAGTGAGGGTGGGAAAGGTCCTACCATCGGCGTTCCCAAAACAAAGTGTGCGGGTGCAACGGGCATGCTCATTTCTCGTCCGGGCAGCGCTTGCGCAGCGTCGGGGAGCGTTAGCGGTTTCGAAAATAGTCCCATGAGGCCTCCTTACTTGAGGTGAAGCATAATCAAGACCCGAGGTGGACGAAAGGGTTTTGACTTTTTCAAATACGCTAGACTCCCAGTGCGAGATTAGATAGTGCGAGATTAGAGGGAACCTCCATGAATGCTTTTGATGAAGTCATCAATCGTACGGCAACCGATAGCTCAAAATGGGACAAATATGCGAACCAAGATGTGATTCCCATGTGGGTTGCCGACATGGACTTCGCGGCCCCTGGCCCGGTGCTAGATGCTATCCGGTCTCGACTTGAACATCCTGTGCTGGGTTACAACTCGCGTCCCCAGTCGGTGATCTGCGCGATCCAATTCTGGTTGACGCGTCGGTACGGCTGGCAGGTTGCCGAGGAGAGCATTTTGCTGTCACCAGGCGTCGTTCCAGCCTTAAATCAGGCGGTTCGCGCTTTTGTTCGGCCTGGCCGATCTGTGGCTGTGGCGATTCCTACTTACCCCCCTTTTTTGCAGGCCCCGCTCAATATGGATCGAGCAGTAACTCGATTACCCATGACTCCAGAGACCGGGTGGTCTTTTCCTCTCGATGCCCTCCGGGAAGCGCTTGAGGGCGAGCATTCGATCGACATGCTCATGTTGTCGCACCCGATGAATCCGGTGGGGAGGGTAATTGACCGAGCGACGCTCGAGGCTATCGCCGCGTTGTGTGTCGCCCATGACGTGGTTATCTGCTCCGATGAAATTCACTGTGACCTCCTGTTAGACGGGCGACAGCACACCCCCCTTGCCTCCATTAGCGCTGAGGCGGCCGCTCGCACTGTGACTTTTCAGGCGGCCTCAAAGACCTTCAATCTTGCAGGACTCGGCTGTGCGTATGTTGTGGCTGAAAATGAATCGATTCGAGACCAGTTTGAACAGGCTGGCGCTGGCATCATGTCGCACGTGAACACGTTGGGTTTTGTGGCTACCGAGGCCGCATTGAGCCATGGTGACTCTTGGCACGCCGAGCTGATTCACTACTTGGGTCAAAATCGAGAGTTAGTAGCACAAGCGGTGGCCGATCTTCCTTGGGTGCATATGCGCGCGCCAGAAGCGACCTACCTTGCATGGATCGATATTCGTGAGCTGCAATTGGAAGATGCACATGCATTCTTCGTAGGGCATGGGTTAGGGATAGCAGCCGGTGAAGAGTACGAGGGTCCCGGATTTGTCCGTCTCAATTACGGATGCCCGAGATCAACACTTGTTCAGGGCTTGAGCCGAATGTCGAAGGCCATTCGGTCAAGAATGGGCTAAGTCTGCACGGAATTTCCTCGAGTCAGAAACGAGAGTGAAGTTACAACGACAACGACAACGATGAGGGTTGGATCGCGCTGGCTCTGCCTGCCGAAATGCGTGCGATTGCGATGAGCTTACTGTTAGTCGCGCTGGCACGTGATGCAATGTGGTCGCGAGTGCTTNATGACCACGGCACTATTCATTGACGAGAGCGCTGATGTNCGGCTGAATGAGGCCATAAGCAATCAAAACGCCACAAGAAAGGAGTAGGGACATGGGGGAGTTTTGCGAAGTCAATAAAATCGGCCGATTAACGGAGGTAACGATTAACCGGCCAGAGGTCATGAATGCATTGCACCCACCNGCGAACTTCGAGCTGGCTGAAGTTTTCNATGAGTTTGCAGCAGACCCGGACCAGTGGGTTGCGATCATAACNGGTGCTGGAGATCGAGCCTTTAGCGCGGGAAACGACCTGAAGTATCAGGCATCAGGCGGTCAAATGGGCGGTCCTGCGAGCGGCTTCGCGGGCCTCACGGCGCGGTTTGATAACGTCAAGCCGGTCATTGCGGCAGTGAATGGCCTAGCCATGGGGGGAGGCTTTGAAATTGCACTGGCATGCGATCTCATTATTGCGTCAGAGAACGCTATTTTTGCACTGCCCGAGCCAAGGGTTGGTCTCGCGGCGTTAGCGGGTGGCATTCATCGATTACCCCGCGAGATAGGGATGAAGCAAGCGATGGGCATGCTCCTCACCGGGCGCCGAGTCAGTGCATCCGANGGCCAGCAACTGGGGTTTGTGAATGAGGTAGTGAAAGAGGGCGAGGCACTCGCATCTGCCCATCGATGGGCGGAACAGATACTAGAATGTGCGCCCCTGTCAGTTAGGGGAAGTAAGCAGGCTGCGATGGAGGGCATGAGTGCTGACTCGCTCGAATCTGCGATCAAGGGCCGCTACGAGCAGATTGGTGCCATGTATAAGAGTCAAGATTTTGTAGAGGGCCCAAAGGCGTTTGCGGAGAAGCGGGCGCCGGATTGGAAGGGCGCCTAAAGCACTTCAGTGAACTGGGGGACTGCACCACGGCCTGATCGATGAGTGATATTAGGCCAGTAACACTGATCAATAGACCGAGGATGGGCAGTCTGGGATGATGCATGGCCCATCATTCATAAAAGTGCCCGCAAAGAGCATTCACAAAGAGCGCTCATTAAGAGTGGTCCAAAAGAGAACGCTCAAAGCAACAGTGGAGAATGAGAATAGGCCTCCTGAGTAGGGCGGTTAAAGCGAGGGAGGTAATGGGCAGTGCCGTCACCGATCTCCCGCAGCTCGAACTGATACACTAGGATTGCACGTCAGCAACACAAACGGCACCACCCCACTTTGGAGACAACACATCTATGTCCGACACTACCCCCGAGTCTCTGTCGCTAGCCGTCCTAACGGTGTCAGATACTCGAACCGAAGCAAACGATACTTCTGGTGACTTCTTGGTTGATTCAGCGATCGCGGCTGGTCATCAGGTAGTCGATCGAGTGATAGAAATCGACGACCGTTTTCGTCTGCGGGCGCGTGTGTCCGCATGGATCGCAGATCCCGATGTTCATGTTGTGCTGCTGACAGGAGGTACCGGGTTTACTTCAAGAGACGCCACGCCAGAGGCCATCAAACCATTGCTTGAGGTGGTTATAGACGGATTTGGAGAGTTGTTCCGGCAACTGTCTTACCAAGAAATTGGAACATCAACGATCCAGTCCCGAGCGTTGGCCGGTATCTCCAACAATACGCTAGTGTTTTGTGTGCCAGGTTCCACCGGCGCCTGCAAAACGGCCTGGGACGGCATAATCAACGCACAACTCGATAGCACTCACCGACCCTGCAACTTTGCAGAACTGGTGCTCCGAGGCCACCATTAGTTAGAGAACCATCATGAGTCTCATGACTGTTGCGAGCGCGTTAGCGCAGTTGCTCCAATCTGCTGATTGCCACCAAGACGCCAAAGAAAAGCCCATCGAAGAGACCGATGGTTTTATTCTGAGCCGAGATGTCGCCTCGAGCATTGATGTGCCGCCCTTTTCGAACAGTGCAATGGACGGATATGCCGTCCGCGCNGAAGACGTATCGGTCGGGAAAAAACTTCCCGTAGGTCAGATTATTGCCGCAGGNGCTACNGGGGCACCGCATCAAGCAGGGAGTGCAAGTAGGATTTTCACTGGCGCGCCTATGCCGGTTGGTGCAGATTCAGTGTTGATTCAAGAGGATGCCGAGGCGCTCGGGGATCACATTGTGCCGACTGAGTCGGTCACCGCCGGAGACCACGTCCGCACTCAAGGTCAAGATATTGAGCAGGGTGCGGTCATTTTCCCCAGGGGTCGCAGGCTAAGACCCGCTGATTTGGCGCTTGCCGCGAGCGTNGGGNTAGAGACGCTGCCGGTTTATCAGCCNCTCCGTGTTGCCATTTTGTCGACTGGGGATGAACTGATTGAGCCGCCAGCCCAATTAGCGCCAGGTCAGATCTACAACTCCAATAGGCGTGCACTTGCCGCGAGCATCAAGCGGTTAGGAATGGTCCCTGTCGATCTAGGGATTGTTCCCGACGATGAGACCCTGACCCAACTGCGCCTTCGTGAGGCGGCCGAGCAGGCCGACGTCGTCATGACGACAGGTGGCGTTTCCGTGGGCGACCGAGATTTTGTGAAGCAGTCTGTACGATCAGCTGGGGAGCTCGAGCTTTGGAAGCTGGCCATCAAGCCAGGCAAACCACTGGCATTCGGGAAGGTTCACGGTAAACCGTTTTTCGGTCTTCCGGGCAATCCGGTGTCCTCGATCGTGACGTTCGTCGCGTTAGCCACTCCTTATTTGTTAAAAAAACAAGGCGCAACTGATTACCTACCAGAGCGATGGCCGGGTGTCGCCGCGTTTGACTTCGAGGGCGGTGGCAGGCAGGAGTATTTGCGTGTTCAATTGCGGCCTGANCAAGNTGAAGTNCGACTGCATCTCTACCCGCAGCAGGGTTCNGGCGTNATGAGCTCGCTTGCTTGGGCGGATGCGCTCGCGATTATTGAACCGAGGCAAGCAGTGCGCGAGGGTGACCGGGTTCAATATCTATCGCTTCGTTAGTATCAAAGGAGGAGTGCCATGGCGCTAATCGTGATCAGTCTCCTGCTGGGAGCNTTGTCAGGGTGTGTGATCTGGCTGGCTGTGGAAGACCGATGGGTTAAGCAATTCGGTTGGTCAGTCCCTCAGCAATTGCTCGCTTATGTGGCGGGATCAGCCTTACTGATTTACGTCACGCTGCTGGTATCCGGGGTGAACCGTTGGATTTAAAGCTCGATATTGNCGCGGTAAAGGGGTTTCTGGACCCTACTGAGGGCCGAGCACTATTCGACCACGCATTGGCAATCGCCTCCCNCGGCCCTTGTCTTGAAATAGGAAGCTACTGCGGTAAGTCAACGGTTTATCTCGGTACGGCATGCGCGAGAACCGGCAACACACTCTACGCGATCGACCATCATCAAGGCTCAGAAGAGCATCAGCCTGGCGAGGAATACCACGACGAATCGTTGTTTGATGTTGATCGAAATAAGGTGGATACCTTTCAGTACTTCCGCGAGACGATCGCCGCTGCAGACCTCGCTTCCGTGGTGGTACCTATTGTCGCGCCATCNGTGGTCGCCGGTCGTCACTGGGGTACGTCACTTGGACTCGTATTCATTGATGGCGGACATAGTCGGGAAGCTGCGCATGCGGATTACGATATCTGGTCGAAACATATCGTCAACGGTGGACGATTATTGATCCACGATGTGTTTCCTAATCCTGCCGATGGCGGTCGGCCGCCCTTTGAAGTGTTCGAGCGGGCGCTCGCANGTGGCCNCTTNAGGNAAATTGAAATGGTAAANACCCTCGCGGTGCTCGAGCGAATCGCTGAATGANCTAGGTCAGGTAATGCGCTGGNTGGCAGCAGCGGGTNTTACCGGTCGGCTAAAAACAATTGGGAGCCGGNGGTTCGGCCNGTCAGCATGTCAGACGCCAAAAGCACNGCTCCNGCAGTCCACGTCGTGCGCTCATCTGGCCACAGCACCTCGTCCTTATAAACATAGCCAGTCCAATAGCTACCGTCGTNNGCTCTAAATTGCTGNATCCACTCGAAGAGGGCGTTCGCACGNTCNAAATCNCCGATTGCACTGAGGCTCATNACTAGTTCGCAGGTCTCCGCTACGGTGACCCAAGGCTCATCATTNACACAGCGACACCCGAGACCAGAGACAACAAACTCGTNCCAGCGGGCNTCGATTCGAGACCNNGCNTTATCNTCGGTGATCACACCGGTTAGCACTGGGTAAAACCAGTCCATAGAGAANCGNNCTTTGCTTGGCCACGTTCGGTCAAAGACCTCGGGGTGNTCNGTGATAGCNACCCTTAACCGCTNGGCCGACTGCTGCCAGCGTGNCTGGGGTTTAGTNAGNGCNGCGGCGATNTTCGTGCCGCAAAGCAAACTTAAGTAAATNGAACTGCAGCCGGTGACGAGTGCATCTNTNNGCAGGCCTAGNGTTTTATCTTCGGCCCAGTAGATCTCTCCCGTNGGNGCCTGTCGNTCGATGACGAAGTTGNTCGCNTGGTTAACCATGTNCCAGTACCGGCCGAGCAGGNCANNATCNTTNGTNACCAANTAGAGGTGCCAAATGCCTACNGCGACATAGGCGACAAAATTGGTTTCAATNCTTGAATCGTCGNTCACGCCGGTATGGTCATAGGCAACATACCAGCCACCTGAGGATGTTTGCTGATCAGCAAGCCAGTCGTAGGCGCTCACTGCGGCCTCAATGTGGTTCATGCTGGCGAGCCCCATCGCCGCTTCTACGTGATCCCAAGGGTCTATCTTGCCCGCTTCGAACCATGGGATGGCGCCGGAGGATAATTGTGTGGCTAGGATGGTCGCTGCAGTGACTTCGAAATATTCCAGCGAAGCCGATGGGTTATTGTGTGCCCAGGAAGTACTCATGACTGGCGTCTTATATGACTCGTGTGGGCGAGGCCCTGATGGGGCGGTTACCTTAGCGCAGGTGGGATTAAATCGCTACGGATCAGTACTGAAATAGAACACAACGGATTTACCTAAAATAGGGTTCAGTAACCGGTCCAGCCACCGAGTTAGCCAAGGTTTTTTCATTAGGTCCCAAACCAGCAATCGATGATAGAGGTTAACGATAGGGTGCTGTGCTTGCTCGCCCCTCCAGAAGAGGCACCTTAGCCACCAATAGGGTGAGTGAAGTGCGTGTGCGCGATGGGACTCGAATCGCTTGAAGCCGAAGCTTGAGATGCTTCTCTCCAAGGCGCGGGCGTTGAAAATGCGAACATGTCCTCCCTCAACCTCGTGGTACGCGTCGCTGAGTTTCCAGCAAACCCACTCAGGGAAAAAGCTCGGCACGCTCGCCGCGAACAGTCCGCCTGGTTTAATAACGCGGCTAATTTCGCGCAGGAACGTCTCGTAGTCGTGGATGTGCTCTAGGACCTCTGAGCAGATGATTCGATCAAAGGTTGCATCAGCAAAGGGTAGGCGAGCGCCATCTCCCTCGATCAATGAGGGCGCGTTTTCCGTTTTTGTGAGCGACTCAAAGTCGCCGCATCGATTCCTGGCGGTAGTGAGATCTCTCCTTGACATGTCGAGACCCACTGCATGGATCGGCGCCGTAAGCGCAGCCGACAAGGTGTGCCTGCCCTCACCGCAGCCAAGATCAAGCAGCGTCATGCCCTCTTTTAGATCGAGGTGCTCGAAGCGAATAGTTTCTAACGACATGGGGTTTGCTCAATTACCTGCTGATAAAGGTCAAGATACTGCGCTGCTGCTCGCGACCAGCTAAATTCCCTGGTAACGCGCTCGAGTCCTGCTTGGCCCAGCGCGCGTTGGCGTGTCAAATCCTTGAGTAATGAGGTAATTGCCGCCGCCATCGCTTTGGGGTC
>PBWF01000021.1 GCA_002728935.1 Gammaproteobacteria bacterium
CTCACCGCGCGCTTCAGCAACCACCTGCCTTCGGTAGGCTTCGGCCTCTTCGAGATAACGCTGAGCCTCCCCTCTTGCTTCTGGAATCACTTTGTTCGCGTAAGCATTAGCTTCATTCCGAACGCGCACCTCATCCTCACGAGCGCGAATCACTTCATCGAAAGCCTCGCGGACCGCATCTGGTGGTGCGGTCTCGTCAATGTTTACCTGCGTTACCGCAATACCGGTACCGTAATCGTTCATATAGTCTTGGATTCGCGTCTTGATCTCCGTACCCATGATTGCACGGCCTTCTGTGAGTACGCGATCCATTTCGGTGCTACCCACTACATGACGCACGGCCGATTCCGTGGACTGATACAGGCTTTGTTCCGGTGATTTAACATTCAACGCGAAGGCTTTCACATCATCGATCACATACTGCACGGTCAGTTTGACCTTCACGATATTCTCATCCTCAGTCAGCATCTCGGCCTGCTGAGGATGGGAGCGAACCCTTGAAACATTATGAATGATCACTTTATCGATAAGTGGCGGCTGCCAACTTAGACCAGGCATCAGGATGGACTCTGTTGCCGTCCCTAGTCTTAGGACAACACCTCGCTCCTGCTCATCAAGCGTGTAAACCCCCATCATTCCATACACGACTGCCGCGCCCAGGAGGGCTAACCATAGAATTGACTTGCTAACGGGATTTCCGCCACTGCTTCGGCCGCCACTGCTTTGGCCGCCACCGCCGAACATTTTCCCTAGATTATTTTGAAGCTTCTTAAACGCCTCATCGAGGTCTGGTGGACCCTCATCCTGCCTGTTACCCCAGGGATCTCGACCCCCATTTCCTGGCTCATTCCACGCCATGCTTTGCTCCTTCAAGCTCGCTGTTGCCTAATCATCCCATGTCTTTGGCATTCATCATAATTTAACCGGCCTGCAGCACTGACTCGAGCCGGGCCAAATTTTTCTTCTCTATACGTAAGCGCAAGCAAATATCGCCAGATTCACTCGCACTTTCTTCTTGCACCTCTGCCAGCTCAAAGCATCGAGCCCTAACGAGCCCTTGATGCGGCGCAAGTGTGATGGTCGTCTCAATCATCTGATCAGCCAAGAGAACTGCCATCGCCTCAGCCAGCATTTCCATACCGAATCCGGTCGTGCAAGACGTTGCAACGGATACGGGCTGACCAGCAGGATTTTGGTGCAGCGGACTAAAAGGCTCATCCAGACAGTCCACTTTGTTGAAAACGAGGAGCTGAGGGACCTCTGCAGCACCGATTTCATGCAGAACCTCGTTCACTTCCTGGATGCGCGCTTGGCGCTCTGGGGCCGCGGCATCTACTACGTGCAAAATCAAATCGGCCTCTGCCACCTCCTCCAAGGTCGCTTTAAATGCCTCAATCAAGGCGTGCGGGAGATCCCTGATAAACCCCACGGTGTCAGAGATAATCACTCGACCGACAACCGGAACGTTGATTTGACGCAGCGTCGGATCCAAGGTTGCAAAGAGCTGGTCCGCTGCATACACCTCCCCTTCTGTGAGCTGGTTAAACAGCGTTGACTTCCCCGCGTTAGTGTACCCAGCAAGGGCGATCGTAGGGGTTTCTGATCGTTTTCTTGAGCGACGACTCTGATTTCTCTGTCGTCGCACCCGCTCTAGACGCTCTGACAATTTTTTGCGCCGGGCGCCCAGAAGTCGCTGGTCAGCTTCGAGCTGCGTCTCACCTGCTCCGCCGAGTCCTGCTCCCATTCCACCGCGTTGGCGGTCAAGATGGGACCAGCCTCTCACCAGCCGCGAGGCGCTATGCTGAATCTGCGCCAACTCAACCTGCAACTGGCCCTCATGGGTGCGTGCTCGCTGGGCAAAGATTTCGAGAATCAGCCCCGTCCTGCTGAGCACACGGCGTTTAAGGTCGATCTCTAGGTTTCGCTCCTGAGCAGGGGATAGATCCTCACTAAAAAGAATGAGTTCAGCTTGTTCTTTTTCTGACGCCTGCCTTACTTCCTCGAGCTTCCCCTGACCGACGTACGTCTTGGGATGTGGCTCACGCCTTGCGCTATCAACATGGCCGACTAATTCTAGATCAGCGGACCTTGCCAACTCCTCTATCTCCGATAGCGTTGCGAGCTCAGATCGGTCGTTCTTGATATGGACAATCAGCGTTCGAGAGCCCTGCTCAGGCCGGTCAAAAAACAACGCTATAAGCTCGCTGGAACGATCTAATCATCGGCGTCATCGGCGGACTGATTGGATATGGTAAGCGTCGGCGCTCGCGACGGAACCACCGTTGATATGGCGGACTTGTAGATCATTTGGTTGACGCCATTTTTTAGAAGAATCACGAATTGATCGAACGATTCGATTTGACCCTGCAATTTGATCCCACTGACAAGAAAGATGGATACGGGTATTTTTTCCTTGCGCAACGCATTGAGAAAAGGTTCTTGTAGTGATTGTCCCTTTGGCATGCTCCCTCCTTACCAGCGCTTCACGCGACCGTCGACCAGATACCCTGCCGCGCAAAGCCATTCAGCCTTTGTTTGCCACCTAGGCATCACTGTTCTGGCGAACTTAGCGGCTAGTCCAATATGTGTGCCAATGGTTTGATTTTCAAGAGCGCGTCGAGGCTTGGGGCGTGCAACCGGTGCAGGTGTGACCATCCTCTTAGCCACGTGAGCTGTCGTTTTGCGAGTTGCCTCGTAGCAATGATGCCCCGAAGACGCATCTCAGCCCAATCAATATCCCCCTCGAGGTAATCCCAAACCTGGCGGTAGCCGACCGATTTCATCGCCGGAAGAGTTGGGTTCAAATCGAATACTTCTCGTAATGCCTCCACCTCGGGCACCAGCCCATCTTCCAGCATCTGATCNAACCGGGTGGCTATGCGCTGGTGTAATTCAGCCCGATTAGGGGGTTCGATCGCGACTTCAACAGCGTCAAACGTCGGATTGCTGCCTGATTCCGCTTGCAGGTCACTCAATTTACGCCCGGTTAATTCAAAAACCTCTAACGCTCGCTGCAAGCGTTGCCGATCGCTGGGTTTAATTCGAGCGGCCGCTACGGGGTCGATCTTCGTCAGTCGCTCGTGCAAATAGGGCCATCCCTTCTCAGCCGCTTCTGACTCCAATGCAGCGCGAACCACAGGTGACGCGCTGGGAAGCTCCGCCAGGCCTGACCTCAGGCTTTTCAGGTACAGCATGGTTCCACCCACCATCAGCGGCATTTTACCCCTGGCAGTGATCGACTCGAGCAGGCGATTCGCGTGAGTCACAAAATCATGGGCCGTATACGGGTCCGTTGGATCTCGGATGTCAATCAGGTGATGCGGCACCAGACGCTGCTCTGCATCGGTGGGTTTTGCAGCGCCAATATCTAGCCCTCGGTAAACCTGTGCTGAATCTACGCTGATCAGCTCGAATCGTTCAGGGAACCGTTCGCAGAGCGCGTATCCCAACGACGACTTTCCGCTCGCTGTGGGTCCCGTAATAACGAGCGCTAAAGGCTTATCGGCCACGAGAAAAGAGGCTGTCGAGTTCAGCCAACGAAATTTGAAACCAGGTGGGTCGACCGTGATTACACTGACTACTTCGCTCGGTTTCCTCCATCAGTCGCAGAAGATGATTCATCTCTTGCAGACTCAAGCGTCGATTCGCGCGGACCGCTCCATGACAAGCCATGGTCGCAAGGAGTTCATCCCGCTGTTCCGTTAAACGCTCGGTCTGACCATGTTCAACAAGATCTGCCAGCACGTCGCGGACCAGTTGCTCAGCATGCTCGCGCTGAAGCAATGCTGGCACNGCGCGAATGATGATGGATTCGTCTGACGCCACCTCCAGCCTTAAGCCCCGATCCAANAGGACATCGCGNTGCGATTCAANCGCNNNCACNTCTCTCGTGCTCACCGCGACGCTTTGNGGTACGAGCAATGGCTGAGAGGTCACNCCTGCCTCATCCATCTGTTGCTTCATTTGCTCGTAAGTGATTCGCTCATGCGCTGCATGCATGTCCACTACGATTAACCCAGATTCATTCTGCGCGAGGATATAGACACCGAGCAGCTGCCCAATTGCATAGCCAAGGGGCGGAANTTCTTGACCGTCTTGTGCCGAAAGCCGCGNCTCACTTCCCGTATNGCTGGNGCCAGCTTCAGCCAACGCCGGAGCATTAGGTTCGGGNCTGTTCNAACCAGGATTCGCCATTGCCAAAAAATCGAGCGCTGCAGACAGTGATTGAGGNCTTCTTTCGCGCTCCGCCATGAGTAGCGATCGCTGCGCGAAATTACCCGAGGAACTGTTCGATGGCCCTGGATAATTTTGGGCGCTGGGTATCGATTCCTCTTGAGATCGAGTCGCAGCCCCGCCCTGTGCCAATGATCGCGACAGCACATGATGAACGGTGCTGAATATAAAGTTGTGAACGCTTCGAGACTCTCTGAACCGGACCTCGTGCTTCGTCGGATGGACATTGACATCCAAAAGCCGTGGATCTGATTCAAAAAAGATCACATAAGCCGGCTGACGACCGTGGTGAAGTACATCATGATAGCCCTGCCTGACGGCATGGCTGAGCACTTTGTCTCGAATGCTTCTGCCGTTGACGAAAAAGTACTGTTGGTCTGCCTGGCTTCGAGAGTAACTGGGAGTCGCAATCCACCCCGATAAAGTCATCCCCTCTTTTTGTTCTTCAAAGTACATCGCTGCTTCAATGAATGCAGCGCCAAGCGCCTGACGCACTCGAAATTCTCGCTCAGCCATCGACATTGCTGATGCATATTGCCGAAGCGACTTCCCTTGATGCGTGAGCTGGAGCTGAACAGCTGGGTGGCTAAGGCTGATTTTTCTGACGATATCTTCGATACGCGATAGCTCCGTTCGCTCAGTGCGAAGGAATTTTCGCCGTGCCGGGGTGTTATAAAAAAGGTCTTCCACATCGACGGTGGTGCCGCGTGGGTGTGCCGCGGGCTCTAACGCAGACCGCATGGACTCACCCTCTGATCGCACCCGCCAACCGGACTTCTCATCAGATGCATTTGATGTCATCGTCAGCTTTGATACCGAAGCAATGGAGGCCAATGCCTCACCCCTAAAGCCTAGAGTGGAAATGCCCTCCAAATCCTCCTGCTCTTGTATTTTCGAGGTTGCATGGCGCTCGAGCGCGAGTTTTAAATCATCCGGCGAAACACCCTCACCGTTGTCCCTCACAAGCATTCGCTTGACCCCACCATTCTCAAGTGAAATGTCGATGCGAGTGGCGCCAGCATCCAGCGCATTTTCTAGCAGTTCTTTGATCACCGATGCAGGCCGCTCGACCACCTCTCCAGCGGCGATTTGGTTCGCCAGACGCGGCGTTAACCGTTTGATGCGAGTCATGTTCGGGGGATCTCGAGCACCTGTCCAATTCGAATGGTGTCAGTGCGTAGCGCATTCGCCTCCTTGATCCGCCTGGAGGAGACTTGAAATCGTTCCGCAATTTCCGACAACGTGTCCCCTCGTTTGATTTTGTAAGTGATCGCCGAGAGGCTCTGCTCAGTTGATCGTGCGGCCAACATGGTTCCTGGCGGTGGGTAGCTGCTAAAGTAGGTATCAACNCCTTTGAAAATCGCCCGAGCCAGTTTCTCCTGATGTGATCGAGTAGCGAGCCTTGCAGCTTCACCTGGGTTCGAAATAAAGCCAGTCTCCACCAGAATCGAGGGAATATCTGGCGACTTCAGGACGATAAAGGAGGCTTGTTCCACTCGTTTTTTATGCAGACGATTAAAAGGTTTGAGCGCTGCCAAGACAAATTCGCCGATCTGGATGCTCGAACTCAGTGAGGCCGTCATCGAGAGGTCAAGCAAAACCTCTGCTAGNACATCATCTTTATCATCTAGGCTGACACTACCCACACCGCCAATGAGGTCTGCTCGATTCTCACTTTCGGCAAGCCATCTCGCTGTTTCACTAGTAGCGCCCGATTCAGAGATGGCATAGACCGAGGCGCCCCGAGCATCCGGCGTTTTCCATGCATCAGCATGAATACTAATGAACACATCCGCTTGGTGTTCACGGGCAATAGCCGTCCGCTCTCGATGAGCGAGGTAATAATCACCCCCGCGCGTGAGTATGGCTTGATAACCCGAGTGGCGATTCGCTTCCNTCTGTAAGGCTTTTGCAATGGCTAAGACCACTGTTTTTTCATAGATTCTTTTTGGACCAATGGCTCCCGGGTCATCACCCCCGTGTCCCGCGTCGATGGCAATGACCACATCGCGCGCACTTTGGGGGTTTTCCGGCGCCATGGGCTCGCGGGCAGCTGGGAGAACCGCCTTCTCGCCCGCCTTTAAGAGATCAACCACTAACCGGTCCCCATACTGCCCGATAGGCCTCAACAGAAAGCTCTTGGGTTTGACCATGCCCTTTAACTCGAGGACGACCCTTAAGTTCTGAGAGGTCTCTGGCGACAGGCGAACACTCTTTACTGGACCTTTGGTGAGCGTACTGAGCCACTTCCTGTCTCGGAATCGGCTCGAGTTAGCATCGGTATCGAGAATATCGATCACCACTCGGTTCGGCTCATCCAAGGTAAAGAGCGTGTGCTCAACTGGGGCACTCAGGTCCATCACCAGCCTCACCTTGTCTGGAGACTCGTGACTCCTGATCCCTTTTAACTCGGAGCCCTCAGCTGCCGTCGTGGCAAGGCCTAGCACGAGCACCAGCTTAATCGGCACTCTCCAGGTTCGCAGCCCACTAGAAGCCACTCGGCGCATCAGACGCGTTACACCTTGGAATCGTTGCTGCGACGGCAAACGAGATGATAGCGGGAAGTAAAAAGACGATTTCGTCATGGGTCGTGCATTCTCCAGCCGCCCCGCTTTAGTCATTGCAGCATGCTCAGTAAACCGTGGCGGTGACCAAAAGCGCCTTGGTAAGGCCGTTAAAGGTTAGCAAAGGCCGGCGCAAAATTCATGACCCGACCCTTAACCTCCCTCANGGCCAAAGACGCTATTCCCTGTACCTAAAAACGGTTGATGCCCACCCGATCCTTGCAGCCAAGGGCAACTTAAAAAAACTGGCTGTAAGGATCGAGTCACAAGAGCCGATCAAAAGGGGTTGATTGCAAAGGGCGGAGTACCCCTTAGCTAATCTCATACNGTTGCCATCTTCGCTGCAAATTGATTAAGTACCTCCTCACCGGCGGCGCTTCGCGCCATGACATCTAGCACCCTCTGCTCCCCCTTTTCTGCAGTCATCGATAACACGACATCTGCCGGGCTCAGTACGCCTTTGCCTTTATCTGGCCATTCCACCAAGCAAATGCTCCGGTTATGGACGTAATCTTCAAATCCCATGTAATCCAGCTCCTCCGGATCAGATAGCCGGTACAAGTCACAGTGATAAATGTCGATACCCGATAACTGGTAGGGCTCAACCACGGTAAAGGTCGGGCTCTTCACTGCTTGATCGTGACCGAGGCCCCTCATCAGCCCGCGGCAAAACGTGGTTTTACCTGCCCCAAGATCGCCCTCCAAATAGATCATCAACCCAGGCGATAGGCANTGTGACATCAGGTAGGCCGTCTCGAGCGTNATCGCCTCATCTTCAAGGAAAAGGCGCATANGCNTCTCCTCGAAACGATCGGCCCAACCTTGCGATAACGTCTGACGCAAGTACCGCTACCTCGCCCAAGTCGGACGAGGCCCACTCGCCTGCACGCCCATGGTGGGCAACTCCTTGCGCTGCCGCTTGACCGAGGGCTAACCCTTGCGCCACAAGCCCTGCAATACAGCCCGTTAGCGCATCACCCATGCCCGCCGTCGCCATGGCTGGCGCGCCGGTCTGGTTGATCAACGCGCGTTTGCCGTCGTGCACTAAGGTCGCAGCACCTTTCAGCACGACCACGCTTTGATACCGATCTTGGAGCGCCCGCAAAACTTCTAGCCGGTCACGGCTGACGGCTGACGCGCCTAGCATTCGAGCCGCCTCTTTCGGGTGGGGTGTGAGGATCGCATTGGGGAGTTCGCTGGGCCTCTCGGCCAGCAGATTCAACGCGTCAGCATCCATTACCATCGGCAGCCCGCTATCCTTCACTTTCTTAAAGAGCGCTTTAGACCACTCGCTCTGACCGAGCCCCGGACCCACGGCAACGACGGTCGCTCGTTCAAGTAACGGGGTCATTGGATCCGCGTCAGATACCCCTTGAACCATCAGTTCAGGCTGATAGGCGGCTAAGCTTGGAGCGTGCGACGGATGGGTCGCCAGCGTCACAAGCCCTGCCCCGGTTCGTAGCGCTGCNGATGCTGCGAGAAGACCGGCCCCTGCCATCCCCTCACCGCCAGCGACTACTAAAACATGGCCAAAATGGCCCTTGTGCGCAGCCCGAGAGCGCGGCGGTAAGGCTGACGGCTCAATGACGTCGACGCATTTTCCCTCGAACTGATCGAAGAACGCATCTGGCGCCCCCAAAGATGCGACACACACTTCTCCTGAAAAGTCTGGACCATGCTCGGCCGCCAGGCCCAATTTGAGAGCAATAAACGTCACGGTATGAGAAGCGTAAACCACAGCTCCCTCGGCGACGCCAAAGTCGGGGTGCAAGCCGGAGGGGACATCAAGCGCGATGACCGGCGCCTGCTGGGTGTTCAACCATTCAATGGCTTGAGCAAACGGCTCTCGGGCAGGTCCAGTTGTGCCAAGTCCGAGCAGTGCATCAACCAACACATCCGCTTGCCCCGCCCCGTCGCGCTGAAACGCATCCCAATCCATGATCGGGACCGCTTGCTGCGCGCAGCGATTTCTCGCGGTGCTGGCATCTTCGCCAAGCTTTTGAGGATCGCCCACTTGCACCACGAGCGCGTCTATCGCTCGATCCTGAAGTTTCGCTGCCACAAAATACCCATCACCGGCGTTGTTGCCGGTGCCGCAAAAAATAATCACTCGCCGAGCCAACGGATATCGCTTGCGGAGGAGATCGACCGAGGCATCGGCAGCCCGGCTCATCAGTGTTAAGCCAGGTATGCCATACTCGTCGATCAGCATTTGATCCATTAAACGGATCTGATGGGCAGTGAATAGCCGACTCAAGGCCTCTGCACCTCAATTTCAACTCGACTCAGTATAACGCAGGAATAGTTTGAGCCTCGGACAAGCCAATTCATTTAATGCGCTGCTCGATCAAGCAAGGGGCTGGGCTTACGAACTAGGGTTCGACAGCTTAGAGGTTCGCCCGATTGAGAGAAGTGATCATGAGCCTCATCTAAGGCAATGGCTTGCCCACGGCTACCACGGCGAGATGGGTTATATGGCCCGCAACGTTGATCTGAGGGTCGAACCCAAAGCCCTTCATCCTGGCGCGCTGAGCGCTATCAGTGTAGCTATGCCATACCTTGCCGCCTGCGCTGAGCAACAGATTGCGTCAACCCTAGCGGATTCAAAGGCAGCCTACATCGCTCGTTACGCGCTTGGTCGGGACTACCACAAAGTCATTCGAGCAAGGCTCAAGCGCTTGGGGCAACAAATGAATCAGTGGCTGGTGGACAACGGGCATAACGCCTTTACCGCCAGANCGGTCACTGACAGCGCTCCCTTTCTCGAAAAACGGTTCGCTGAGCAATCGGGGCTGGGCTGGATTGGCAAACACACGCTGCACATTCGGGGCAACAAAGGGTCCTATCACTTTCTTGGCGAGCTGTTGACCAACATCCCATTTACTGCCTCTCGTGCAGCGTCTACTAACCACTGCGGGTCATGCGCGCGATGTATCGAGATTTGCCCGACCCAAGCGATTGTCGGACCTTATCAGCTGGATGCTAGGAGATGCATCGCGTACTTGACGATCGAGCATCGAGGAACGATTCCAGAAGAACTTCGTGCACCCATGGGCAATCGAGTGTTTGGATGTGACGATTGCCAAATGGTTTGCCCCTGGAACAGGCACGCAAAAGCAGTCCCTATCGAAGATTTTTTACCGAGGCATCAGCTCGATCAGTCATCACTGCTGGCCCTATTTAACTGGTCGCTTGAGACGTTTTTGAAAAAAACCGAGGGATCCCCGATACGACGGGCGGGCTACAATGGCTGGCAACGCAATATTGCCGTTGCGCTCGGCAACGCAGCGTTTGATCCAGAGATTCTGAGGGCGCTGCGCGCTCGCTTAAAGGCCTGTGATTCACTCGTCGCCGAGCACGTCGCTTGGGCAATCAATCAACAAATGCTCAAGGCGTCCCAAGAATCGTGAACATGGCAGCGCTGTTAAGCGATTAATCGTGCCGCCCAACTTTGCCCGCCCGAGTCTAGTCTTCGAGCCGGAAAAATAAGTCTCGATAAACGCGTAATTCGTGGATGGACTCACGGACGTCCTCTAATGCCTGATGCATGTTGTTTTTCTTCACCGCATCCAAAACTGAGGGCCGCCATCTCGCAGCGAGTTCTTTAATGGTACTGACATCAATACTGCGATAGTGAAAGAAGGCCTCCAACTCCGGCATGTATTTCACTAGAAAACGCCGATCCTGGCCGATGGTGTTGCCGCACATTGGCGAGGCACCTTCCGCCGCGTGCTCCTTGAGAAATGAAAGTGTCGCAAGCTCCGCCGCCCGGGTGTCGTGAGACGCGGACAATACACGGTCTACCAGTCCAGAGGCCGTATGGTGCGTTGTATTCCACTCATCCATGCCATCAATCACCGACTGCGGCTGCCGAACCGGTAAGCAGGGCCCTTCCGCGATGATATTGAGATCTCCATCGGTGACGATGGTTGCAATTTCTATAATGACATCCGATTCGGGTTCAAGGCCCGACATCTCTAAGTCAAGCCAAATCAACCGGTTGGTGTTCATGCCCTTATCCTCATCCCACCTTTCTATATTGTGCGGCCACTCAGCTCATGGAGCAACGGTAGGTCAATTCACCTACCCTCTTCTGTTGCCGTCATCCTATCGCCTGGTGCCGTCATCTGCAGGAGGCTGAGTGAGCACTAGCCGAGCTGCAAGTCTTTTGGATCTCTTCACTTGATCTCGACGGGTTCTAAACCGCACCCCCCCTCGCGATTGACCATAACGCGGTTTGCTCTCACAGTATGGATGGTGAGGATCCATCACGTATGATGATTGCTCCTTTTACTAACCAGGCCGTTGCTAAACAGGCAGGTCGATCATCAGGGGCCAGATCTCTTATGTTATTTTCATGGTTGCAGCGCATTCTCCCTATGCATTTGCTCTCTCGCTGCGTAGGCTTTTTCGCGAGAAGCACACTGTCTCTCGTACGCATTCCCTTGATCTCAAGTTTCAAAGCCTATTTTAAGGTCGATCTAACCATCGCAGAGCGTGAGAATGTTAGCGACTACGCGTCGTTTAATGACTTTTTCACTCGAGCGCTCAAGCCCGGCTTGCGAATCCCATCTGGAACCCTGTCCGCACCCGCCGACGGCATGGTATCTGCAGCGGGTCAGGTCGAACAAGGGATCATGCTGCAGGCCAAAGGACAATCGTTCGAGATCGCAGATTTATTGGGTGACGCCAATCACCCTTTTCAAACAGGCAGCTATATCACGACCTATCTGTCCCCTAAAGATTATCATCGCGTTCACTTCCCCTGTGATGCAAAGCTCGAAACGTCAACCTACATCCCGGGCACGCTTTTTTCGGTCAATGCACAAACAAGCCAGCACATCCCCAGACTGTTCGCCCGCAATGAGCGTCTGG
>PBWF01000022.1 GCA_002728935.1 Gammaproteobacteria bacterium
CGGTGTACGAATGCTTGAGAACAGCGCTGAGAAGCGTTGGGGTGATGACGCTGTATATCAGCAGTACAAAGCGCGAACACCGGTTCTTTGGCCGCGCCCGCCAACGTCATAGTGGACAAGCCGTTAAGCCATCATTTGGCTAAACGCTTTACGCAGTTCGGAAACAAAGACTTCGGGTTGTTCTAGGGCAGCGAAGTGCCCGCCGGACGTCAGCTGGTTGTAATACTTAATGTTGGTAAAGCGTTTTGCGGCCCATCGCTCAGAGGCTTTGAAAATCTCCTTAGGGAACATGCTGATGGCGCTCGGCACGCTGACGGGCTGTTCTCGCAACGCACTATCGCCAAAACTCTCCCAATAGATTCTGGCAGACGAGGCAGCGGATTCGGTTAGCCAATACAGCATCACGTTATCTAGGAGCTCATCCATGGACACCACATTTTCAGGTAGTCCGTTGCAGTCCATCCACTGATAAAACTTCTCGAGAATCCACGCAGCTTGCCCTATGGGCGAGTCGGCAAGACCGTAACCCAACGTTTGAGGGCGAGTGCTTTGCTGCTTGGAGTAGCCTGAGTCGTGGTCCTGGTAGAACTGGTAAGCCCGAAGACATTCTTGCTCGAATTCAGTCAAGTCGTTCATGGTGTCCGGGTCCGGCCCCACCACCGGCATAGTAATGTGGATCCCTTGGCACTGGCCCAAATTCTGTGCGCCGATGGCTGTCGTCACGATCGATCCCCAGTCACCACCCTGGGCTAGATACTCTGAGTAGCCGAGTTGGGCCATTAACTCATTCCAAGCCTCTGCAATTTTGTTGATGCCCCAGCCTGGCGTCTTTGGTTTGCCAGAGAAGGCGAATCCGGGGAGGGAAGGACAGACCACGTGAAAAGCGATTTCACCCGATGCCCCATGGTTGTCTGGATCGGTTAGCGGGCTTATCACGTTTTGAAATTCAACCACCGAACCCGGCCAGCCATGAGTCATCAAGAGTGGTTTCGCGTCCTCTCTTGGTGAACGAATGTGTAGGAAGTGAATATCCAACCCATCGATCTGCGTGATGAAAGCGGGCCAGCGGTTGAGCGCTGCCTCTCTTGAGCGAAAGTCATATTCGTTCAGCCAATAGTGGTGAACGCGCCGCATATAGGCTAGCGGAATGCCTTGCGACCAGTCGTCAGGAGTTTCTGCGTCAGGCCATCGCGTCATTTCTAAACGGCGGCGCAGGTCGTCTAACACATCATCACTGGTTGCAATCGAGAAAGGGGCAATGGTCATGGTGCTTTACTCCTGGCGGATGATGGTTTTACCAATGGCTTGACGCTCCAGCATAGCGGTCATCGCTTTGCCTGTCTCGTCGAGTGAGTAGTGCTGACCCGTCAAAGGGTTGATGGTGCTGCGATCAATGCGGTCTACGAGTTCATTCACGACCGGTGCTGAGGCTTCAGGGTGGATCGCAATGTGCCCACCCCAATTGACGCCGATGACACTGACTTGCTTGAGCAAGGTGAGGTTCGCTGGAAGTTTGGGTATGGTGCCTGTGGCAAACCCCACTACTAGAAATCGACCACCGGGTGCTAAGGAGCGCAGTCCCGCTTCAGCGAAATCCCCGCCTACGGGGTCGTACACGAGATTCAGCGGCCTGCCATCCATTGCCTTTTTGAGCGTGTCACGCCAGTCACTCTCGCTGTAGTTGATCAAGAGATCAGCGCCCTGGCGACGCGCCATGTCAAGCTTTGCCTCGCTGGATGCGGCGGCGATGACAAAGGCTCCCTCCGATTTCGCAAGATCAATGGCGGCGGTTCCGACTCCGCCACTCGCGCCCAAAATCAACACAGACTCTCCCGCTCTCACTTGCCCGAGGGTGATGAGTCCATGATAGGCGGTGCAATAATTGACCAAAAAGGCGGCTGCAGCCTCAAAACTCGCCCGGTCAGGGATGGGAATACAGGTATCCGCGCGCACGGCGATTTTCTCGGCGAGNCCACCGCGCGAGGGCATGGCGAGCACGCGATCGCCAACATTGAACTGAGCCACATCAGTCCCTANTTCGCAAATGACGCCTGCTATTTCATTGCCGGGGATGAAGGGCAGCGGCGGTTTGATTTGATAGAGCCCTGCGACCATGAGNGCGTCCACGTAGCCGAGGCCNGTTGCTTTGATATCGATCATGACTTGGTCGGGCCCNAGCGTTGGTTCAGGCACGGTTTGAGTCGATAAATGGATAGGGGGCGCAAAATTCTCGCAAACGATTGCTTTCAAGAGGTAGGCTCACTTCATGGTTTAGGCGCATCGAGAATAACTGAAAAGATTGATATCGGTCGAGAAGCGGGTGAAGCAGTGGGCAAGATGTCTCGGAGTCGCTTTGCGGTGATTGTGAGCGCTTCCGGCAGGTGATCGAGCCGCTTTCGGTTTCGGGGCTCGACCGGCGATGCGAAACAGGCTTGTTTCTAGCGTTCGATGATATTGATGGTGAACAGCCTTTGGTTTTGAGGCGCCACTGGCTTTGAAGTGGCGATTGGTCTCAAGGAAGCAATTTGCTAATAGAAAGCGTTTCGCTCGAAAAGTGTTGGTAGNGAAAACGATCGATGGGAAAACGATTGGCGATAAAAACGACTGGTTTGCCTGAGACATTCTTGGTGGGCCNNTTTTTTTTAAAGACTCCTGGTGGGGTAGTTCGCAAAGACAATTGGCTGGATCAAAAGCTATACCAAGCAAAGCCAATCAAAACTAGGTCAAACTACGCAACCTTGAGTAAAACGAAACGAAACGAAACTGAGCAACACTAATCAGAATTAAGCGAAGCCCGGTTAAAGGGTTGAGTGATGAGTGCCTAGCAGAGGCAGTATAGGAGAGATGAATGGCGGTAGGGATTGGTATTGGACTGGGACGATTCCCNTTTGAGACGGGTCGACAATATTTCGATTGGGTTCGCTATTGCGAGGCTGCTGGTATTGACTCGATCTGGCAGACCGATCGACTGGTATCTAAGGAGCCTAATCTTGAAACGCTCGCGGCGATGGCAGCTATCGCAGGCGCTACCTCGAAGATTCGATTTGGAATGAACGTCGCGAGTATTGCGCTCCGCGACCCTCTCATTACAGCAAAGCAGTGCGCCACCATTGATCGTCTGAGTGATGGCCGCCTCTTGCCGGCGTTTGGCATTGGTAGTGCGCTNAGTCGAGACTATTTAGCGACTGGGAAGCCGACGAAGGCTAGGGGCAAGCGTGCTGACGAAGCGTTGACGCTTGTATCCAGGCTTTGGCGTGAGGATGAGGTGAGCTTTGATGGTGAGTTCTATCAGTACGACCGAGCGAGTATCTCCCCGAAACCCGCGAATGCCAACATACCCCTTTGGATTGGTGGCGGGTCGAAGGCAGCGATTGAGCGCACCGCTAGAATTGGCACTGGGTGGCTTGCTGGGATTGATACGCCGAGCCAC
The DNA here is from genome assembly GCA_002728935.1 of Gammaproteobacteria bacterium. The sequence continues at coordinate 3,431 of PBWF01000022.1, forward strand.
ACGGCCACGGTCGTTGCAGGTATTCGAGAGGCGACGGCAAGATTAGGGCGCAGCATCGATGATGATCACTATGGCGCGACCTTTTCGTACCGTTTCGGTTCAGTGGACGACCCCATTGCTCAGCAGTCGATCAAGGGTTACTCCGCGAGACTAGATGGTGATCCGATGGATCTTTTGGCGATCGGTGATGGTGCCGTCATCAGCAAAAGGATCGAGGAATTCCTGGCGGCTGGGTGCTCCAAATTCGTGCTGATACCCATTGCTGACGGTGCCGACGATGTGATGGCGCAAACCGAGCAGTTAGCCGAAGCGGTGCTGCCCCGCTTTGAGGGAGCTTAGCACTCCGATGCTAGGAAGGCCCGCGTTCTCGCCGCCATATCAGGGTCGGATGACTCGATGGCTGCGGTGAAATCGCTGATGCCGATATCCCTCAATCTAGCCAGCCCAGCGCGCAGTTCGTTCTCGTCCCCCACCAAGGCCAGATCGCCAGGGCCATTGAGGCCCTCTCGGTCTAACATAGCTCGATAAGAGGGTAATTGACCGTAGATAACAAGACTTTTATCGATCGCTGCTCGAACTGACTCGGCGTCGTTCGTGAGCGCAATGGGGAATCCCGCAACCACTTGAGGGGCGGGTCTTCCAGCCTCCTTCGCGGCCTCTGACATCACCGGCAGGATATGTGACTCTAGGGTTTTCGGCCCTGTCATCCAGGTAATGGTGCCATCGGTCATGGCGCCCGCAATAGTCAGCATCACAGGGCCGAGCGCAGCAATCAGTACGGGTAGGTTGGGCTGACCCGGCACGGCGATTTTGACGCCATGGACGCGATACTGCTCACCATCGAAGTGCGCAGTTTCTCCCTTGATGATTGGGTTCAGGACACTTAAGTATTCCCGCATATGACGAGCTGGCTTGTCGTAGGACATGCCGAACATATCCTCAATGACTACTTTGTGTGAAAGCCCAATACCGAGATTAAATCGTCCCTGGCAGGCCGCTGCAGTTGTCAGCGCTTGCTGGGCCAGTGCCGCCGGGTGCCGTGGATAGGTGGGGGTCACTGCGGTCCCTAGTCGAAGCGTTTCCGTTTCACGACCTATGATCGCAAGCGTGCTAATGGCGTCAACGCCAAAAATGTTCGCCATCCACAAGGAATCAAAGCCCTCCACTTCAGCTTGCTTTGCGTTGTTGATGACTTCATCAAATGAAGCGTTGGGATCATCGGTGACCGATGCCATAAGACCTATGCGCATATCTCCCCCTAGATAGTTAGCCAAGACGCTCATGCTTCTTCAAACAGTGTCGCCTTGTCAATGGAAACGCGATAAAAACGGTGACATGTAGGTCTGCTCGNAGCGAAAGGAAGTCGCTAGCGAGGGTGCTTTTTGCAAGGTCCTTTCGTAAGGACCTTTCGCTTTGCTTTGTCGTCCCTGTAAAGTCAGCGCGTGGGTAAGATNATTCAACAGGTAACCGAGGCAGCGGCTTGGCCAGCAATCAAAAAACAGGGNTTTTTCATGATGCCGCGCAGGGCGATTATGTGTTGCTCTGGAAGGGTGAGATTGTTGAACGGTTCGCCTCGGTCACCGCGTTTGTGGAGACTCATTTGGCATTGGTGGCGTCGCTTGAAGCGGAACAGGATAAATTACTTGAATCTTCCTACACGCCCTGGCTAGGAAGCGTCTCCGATGATGCGCATTAGCCCTTCTTGNATTGTGGAGGCAATGAGCTTGCCATCNCGGGTGTAAAAGAGTCCTCGGTTCATTCCGCGCGCGCTNTGACTGACAGGCGACTCTTTGTAGTAGAGAAGCCAATTACAGATATCAAAAGGCGCATGAAACCAAAGCGCATGGTCGAGGCTGGCCATTTGTAGCGTATCTCGGGCAATTCGCTGCCGATGAGGAATAGAGGCCGTGCTTACGAGCCCCATGTCTGAAGCGTAGGCNAGTAGCTGCTGATGCGAATGTGACGCCGTGACTGGGGCTAAGAATCGAACCCAAACGGCTTGATGNTCTCGACCGTCTGGGGGTTGGTCGATGGGGTGTACCGAGCGAAGCTCAAAGGGCCGCTCCCGTGTCATCCATATGGCGCGTTCACCCAAATTGGGTATTCGCGCGGCAACCAGACGGTCCTCTTCAAGGGTTTCCGGCGATGGAAAATCCGCCATCGGCAGCTGATGGGANAGCCCTTCCTCATTGACTTGAAACGAGGCGTCCATGCTAAAAATGGCNTCNCCGTTTTGAACGCCNTTGACGCGGCGCGTCGTAAAACTCNTNCCATCGCGTATTCGATCGACATGGAANATGACGGGCTGANNCANTCNTCCTGGTCGCAAAAAGTACGCATGAAGTGAATGACACACTCGGTCCTCTTTCACCGTCATCTGAAGGGCAGATAGCGCCTGACCAAGCACTAGACCGCCAAAAAGACGGTCGCCAAGTTGCGTATTGGAATGGGCTCGGAAAATATCTAGGTCGAGCTGCTCGAGACTCAGTTCGCC
>PBWF01000023.1:0-5855 GCA_002728935.1 Gammaproteobacteria bacterium
CACCACGAATGTCGATTTGCACGCCACCCTGGCCGACTTTTTTGACGTATCCAGCGAGCACGTCACTCATGGCCAATCTCTGCTGCCACTCATCACGGGGGACAAGACGTCGGTTCGAGAATATGCACTGGGCGGGATCTACGGTAATTGGATTCAGATCAACAATGGAAAGCACAAATATGCTAGAGGGCCGATAGGCGACAACTTCCCTCTTTCCATGTTTTCTAATCGCTGGTCGACCATGCCGGTCCCTTCATATCCAGGTCTAAGATTACCGGTGCCCGATCAACGGGCTCGCTTGGACACCATGCCTGGGTCGAGTATTCCCGTCATACGGCAACCCTTTGGGCCAGGGGATTTACTCCCCTTTTGGACGGCCAATATGCCTATCGACGAGCACTATTTGTTCGACCTTGAGGAGGATCCAACAGAGGAAAACAATCTCGTGGGCACGCAGAGCGAGCGAGTAATGCTAGATGCACTAAGGACAGCACTTGGCGAGATCGATGCGCCGACTGAGCAGCTTATGCGCCTCGGACTATAGAAGACGAATTGGGACGCTAGCTGGTTTTTACAATACTCCTGGTTATCGTGGCCTCGTTTCACCTAGATAGATTGACGCTCAGCATCATCGGTATCATCGATGAGATGAATACTCCTTTGGGGAAAGGAAATCGTAATTCCCACGGAATCAAAACGATAAAGAATTTCTTCGCGAACTAAGAGGAAAAATTCAGCCGCAAGCCGGACGTTGACCATGCAATCTTAATCAACTGGCCGGTTGAGGACAGAGTGATGAATGCCGTTTCCAAACCAGTGCCGCCAAATGCGATATTGGTCGTCAGAACATCAGGCGTCTCTATAAATTCTACTTGCTGACCATCGGGCGAATGAATACTAATACCTCCAGTAATGAGCGTTGCAACGCACACGTTCCCCACGGCATCAACGGCTAACGAATCAAACATGTGGTACTCGGGTCGCTGCGCGAGCATCACCCGAGGCTGGCTCGTGTCGATCTCGCCTGGCGACGCCAGCGCATAGGCCCAGACTCTGCCAGTCGGTGTTTCTGCAACGTAGAGCGTGCGCTCATCGGGAGAAAGCCCTATTCCATTCGGACCTTCCAATGGGAAAATCGCCTCCCTAATCATGCTGCCATCGGGCCTGGCATAGAAAACACCTGTGCGATCCCGGTCCCTGGGACGCGACTTACCGTGATCTGTAAACCAAAAACCCCCTGTGCGATCGAACACTAGGTCATTGGGTCCTTTGAGCAGCTCACCTTCGCACTGGTCGTAGATTGTGTCGAAAGCCCCAGTACTCAAATTCACCCGCTGAATTGATCCATTCACATAATCGTCCGGCTGATCCCCAGGGAATACTCTGCCGTCCCGAGCGGTGTACCACTTAAAGCCTCCGTTATTGCACACATAACAATGGCCATCTGGGCCAAGCGCAGCACCGTTTGGACCTCCGCCCAAATCGGCGATGACATCCACATCGCCCGAAGGCGAGACGCGCGTTAATGTGCCGCGTTGAATTTCGACGAGGATCACAGATCCATCGTCCATCACCACGGGTCCTTCCGGGAAGGCTAGTCCAGTCGCAATCACTTCCATCGTGCTATCCCCTAACCCCCTCTTTCTTTTGCTCGATGGGCTCCACGCTTCGTCGCGTCCTTACGGCAAGAGCCTAGGAGGAAGTCATCCCGTGAGGAACTATTGATCGATAACTTTCCTCTGGTTTACCGATGGCTCGCCAGCTCTGATCAATCCTGAGTCTTAACTTACCCCATGCCGAATACGATATATCGCCAGGCCGATTCACTGGGCATCTTGGTCAGCGAAAGGGTCGCCAAGTTTCCCCGATACGACGCGTGCTGCCTCTGGTTACGCTCAAACCGGAACGGCTTCACCTCTTCAAGTCTCACCCACCCCAGGCTCAAACACCGCCTTCGTGAGGCTCCACGCCATAACTCTGAATCAGCACCTTGAGCGCCTCTCCAATCGATGCAAGTTCCTCAGGATCAGTGCCCCGGACCACAAGATTGGTTCCATAACCAGCCTCGCGGAAAAATGGGTAGGAACCAATATCGACCGCTGGGTGCTGACTTTGTAATTCCTTTAAGTCCTGTGCCACCTGACTTTCGCCAAGAAACGCGCCAATCGTCAAAGAGCGGACCGGCCTTCCTCCGGGCAACCGCTCTTTAGTCAAGGTCCCAGCCATGGCCTGCATCACCATTGGCACGCCCGCCATCACGAACACGTTCTCGATTTGAAATCCAGGGGGCCCACCTGAGGGGTTGTCGATTAACGACGCTCCGACTGGGACTCTCGCCATTCTCAGCCGAGACTCCATGACTTCAGGAGGTGCTTCTCGCTGTTTGATAAGCGTCATAATCTCAGGATGAAACTCAAGCGCCACCCCAAAGGCCAGGGCAATGCTGTCGGCTGTAATGTCATCATGGGTCGGACCAATACCCCCAGTTGTGAACACGTAATCGAACTCCGCTCGGCAGGTATTCACGGTGTCAACGATAACTGACTCGACATCAGGGATGACTCGAGCTTCGCGCATTTGCACGCCCAGTTCGTTGAGCACTTGACTCAAGTGCGCGAGGTTAGTGTCTTGCGTCCTTCCTGACAGTATTTCGTTCCCGATGATGATTAGACATGCTGATACCACGTCGTCGCGACCCGCTTCATCTGACATCCCCACTACTCCTTAACTTCACGCTCAAACTTCCCTATGTACGCTACTGCGCGATAGGAGGGGCACCCCTCACTTCAGCTTCGGAAATCCAAGAGTGATCCCCATTTCGAAACAGCGCTTTTGCAAAACATAAATCACATGTCTCCTGAACAGCAATCTATTCGTTACTGCGTGCGTAATCACTGGTACCATCCCTGCAACCTCTCGCACCCCTCAACTTATGAAGCCAGCCGCCGAAGAACTCGACCACATCCTCATCAAAGGGGCCAAAGAGCACAACCTAAAGAATGTTGAAGTCGCCATTCCCAAGCGAAAGCTCGTGGTCCTCACCGGCGTTTCAGGGTCGGGCAAGTCATCGCTCGCGTTTGACACACTGTATGCAGAGGGTCAGCGACGCTACGTCGAGTCACTGTCCGCGTATGCTAGGCAGTTTCTTGGGCAAATGGAGAAACCCAAGTACGACACCATTCGTGGGCTATCACCCACGATCTCCATCGAGCAAAAAACCACGTCTAGAAATCCTCGATCCACGGTGGGGACGATTACCGAAATATCGGACTACCTGAGAGTCCTCTTTGCACGGATCGGCCGCCAACATTGTCATCGTTGTGGCGATGAAGTCGCTGGTCAGACCGCAGAAAAAATTGTGCACGAGCTCATGAGACAGCCCGAGGGCACACGCATCGTCTTGATGCAAAGCTTACTAGTCAATCGGAAAGGAGAGCACAAAGATTTGATCGACTCCGCTCGAAGCGCCGGATTCGCCCGCCTGCGAATCGACGGAGAACTGGTTGCGATTGAAGATATCACGGTGCTGGATAAACGAAAAAAGCACACGGTTGAAGCCGTCATCGATCGATTGGTCGTACGGGAGGGTCAGCGGGAACGAATAACGGAAAGCGTGGAGCAAGCCTTGAACCTTGGGCAAGGCGTCATGATCGCTGAGATCAATGGCAAAGATCGAATATTTTCAGAGCACCTCGCGTGCGACGGGTGCGGCATTTCATTTCCGCTGCTAACGCCGCAATCATTCTCGTTCAACAGTCCTCAGGGAATGTGCCTAGACTGCAACGGGCTGGGAACGCAAGTGGCCTTCGATCCACAGCTCGTGATTCCCGATGCGAGCCTAACTCTAAAAGAGGGATGCCTTAAACCAGTTGGTAAAATAGAGGCAAGCAGCAAATCTATGACGGCGACCTTCCATCGGCAGATGTTCGCCCACCTCAAGATTCCCCTTGATAAATCCTGGTCGAAGCTGACGGAGACTCAGCGTAGAACCGTTCTCTACGGAACAGGCGACAAGCGCTACACCATTAAATGGTCAGGTTACGGCACNACAAACTCTCGCTACGAAGGACTGCTCAATCGGCTCATGCGCAGATTTCGCAATACGCGCTCTGAAGGCATGAAGCGCTGGTACTCCCAGTTCCTGGCCAACACCCCTTGCGATGTGTGTCACGGCGACCGTTTACGTGCCGAAAGCGCTGCGGTGCGGGTGGGCAAGCAAACCATGGTCGATGTATCCGCGATGACCATCGATGAAGCGTTCAAATTTTTCGATTCCCTCGCGCTTAAAGGGGCGGATAAAGAAATCGCCACCGAATTGCTGAAGGAGATACAAGGTCGCTTGGGCTTTCTGGTCTCTGTTGGGTTGTCCTATCTTTCACTCAACCGCCTAGGTCCAACGCTGTCCGGCGGCGAATCTCAGCGAATACGACTCGCCAGCCAAGTCGGCAGCGAATTGTCCGGTGTGATTTATATTTTGGATGAACCCAGCATTGGCCTGCATCAGCGGGATAATCAGCGACTGCTCGATACGCTCCTAAAAATGCGAGATATCGGCAACACGGTCATTGTCGTCGAGCACGACGAAGACACCATTCGTGCAGCGGATCATGTGGTCGATTTCGGACCTGGTGCTGGCACCAAAGGCGGAGAAGTGATTTTTCAGGGCACGCCAAAGGCCTTGCAACGGAGCAAAGCATCCTTAACCGGCGCTTATCTTTCCGGTAGGCGCGAAATCACCATAAGAGATGAACCGAGGGAATCCACAGCCGCGCTCCTTATCAATGGAGCCCGGGAAAATAACCTTCGAGATGTCGATGTCTCGATACCGCTTGGCGTGCTTGTCGCCGTAACCGGGGTATCCGGTGCCGGAAAATCCACTCTTATCAACGATATTTTATTCCCTTTCTTAGCCCGTCACTTCCATGGGTCACAAGACAAAGTTGGCCTGCACAACTCCATCGCAGGCCTCGAGCATCTCGACAAGGTGGTGGCCATTGATCAAAAACCCATCGGACGGACTCCCCGAAGTAATCCTGCGACCTACATCAAAGTATTTGATGAGATACGCAAGTTTTTCTCAATGCTTCCAGAATCTCGGACGCGAGGTTATTCGCCTGGCCGATTTTCTTTCAACGTCAAAGGAGGGCGCTGTGAGTCCTGTCAGGGAGACGGTGTCATCAAAATTGAGATGCATTTTCTTTCTGACGTCTACGTGAAGTGCGATGCGTGTCAGGGAAAACGATTTAATGATGCAACCCTAGACATTAAGTACAAGGGCAAATCGATCTCGGACGTTCTGAACATGACCATTGCAGAGTCGGTCGATCACTTCTCCGAACATCCCAAAATCTTGAATCAACTCCAGCTGTTAGTAGACGTAGGTCTCGACTACTTAGCCTTGGGGCAGCCCTCAACCACCCTCTCCGGGGGAGAAGCACAGCGGATCAAGCTGGCGAGAGAATTGTCCAAGCTGGCAACTGGCCGGACTTGCTACATCCTCGACGAACCCACCACAGGTCTCCACTTTGATGATGTTCAGAAGTTACTGGTCGTTCTCAATCGACTCGTTGACGCCGGGAATTCCGTGATCGTGATCGAGCACAACCTAGACGTTATCCGCACATCAGATTGGATAATCGACCTTGGCCNNGGGNNCGGNNNCGNGGGCGNTACCTTNTGCCTNATTTTGAGACTTANNCTGANNCATTCATTCNNACNANAACTAGGGNTCGNCNCANCANGNNNTNGGNGCNCCGGNCNATNCCNTNNGCNTTGANTNTGAGACTTNNTCNGACATCATTNNTNNGGNNNANNANTACGGATNGCNNNACNNCGACTTNTNGGCGCNNNGNCNC
>PBWF01000023.1:5860-13050 GCA_002728935.1 Gammaproteobacteria bacterium
ANACGNNTTCNACATNNNNTTGCTGGNCNCNNNTGNCAGNCNNNTNACNNANGGAGNNGCNNTANTCGCCTTAGTGGCCAAAACCCATTGAAGCGTATGTGAGCCTACCCCACTCGCGANCCACGCGTGCTTTGGTCCGGAGGCGCCATCACTTCGTACGCTATTTGGGAATTTATTGTTCTCATGGCAAGGATCGCCTCACCCGCCTGCACGCTCATCTGTACAGCAATAGGCGACTCGTATTTGGAGCTATATGCCCGCTATCGACCCCGAAATCATATTGATGCTTTGCAGCCTTCTGGGCGCGGGTGCGGTTGCTGGCATTACCACCGGTCTCTTCGGCGTGGGCGGCGGCTTCATCATCGTTCCAACGCTCCTAGCGATCCTGCCCATGTTCGCTGGCGACAGTGATGGACTGGTCCACACCGCAATCGGCACCTCTCTTGCGAGCATCATTGTCTCGTCCTTTCGAGCGGTGCAAACCCACCGCAAAAATAACCTAGTCGATTTCAGTGTTTTGAAGGCTTGGGCACCCTGGCTGCTGATCGGCGTTGCGGGGGGAGTGGTACTGGCATCGTACATGGATGCTACGGCACTCATCGTGGTGTTTGCGGTAGGCGTGTTGGTTTATTCAATCTACTTCATCTTCCCGCAATACTTCGAACCCAAAGAAGTGCCTTGGTCTCTCCCCCAAGGGCTCAGCCTTGCTGGATTCGCAAGCGCTTTGGGTGGATTTTCAGCGCTCCTGGGTATCGGGGGCGGTACCCCCTTCGTTGTCATCATGGTGATTTGCGGCCGAAGAGTCCACCAAGCGGTCGCCACCGCCGCCGGGGTGGGATTTATCATCGCGATCCCAGGAGCGATAGGCTTTTTGATACTGGGCCTCACCCAAAAAGCACCGCTCCCTTGGGGATCGATCGGTTATGTCCACATCCCTGCGCTGCTCGCCATCTCTTTCATGACGGTGTTTACGAGCCCTTGGGGTGCGAAAATTGCTCAAAGGCTAAACGAGGTGCATCTAAAACGCGCTTTTGGCATCTACCTCATCGCGGTCGCGATCAGTATGTTGAGCAAATTGGCGTAACGTTCGTATCAACTATAGANACGCTCAACACGAAACACGCTTAACGCGCAGTTTGGCTCTCAATACTCGCTTCTTAAGTGCGAATGCAACGATTGCTGGTCAGAGGACGCCAAACCTTTTACATTAAGGAAGCNCACATCAACCATCCGACACTCGACAGAGTGTCTACCGAATTCAGAGGACGACGCATGCCATCAGTATTATCCAGACGAAACTTCCTAGCCCGCTCAACCATTGGCGCCGGCGCCATCGCTGGCGGCCAATTGCTTACGTTNCCCAGCGCACTAGCGAGCACCTCGATACTGAATTATGGTCCAGCCTCGGGCATCGCAAAACTCAATGCGAACGAGAATCCCTACGGGCCAAGTCCCGCGGCNATCACTGCCATGATAGACGCCACCAGAAAAGGAGCCTATTACGTCAATGACTCCGTTACCCGACTTCTTGAGATGATCGCCGAGCGCAATGGCATCACACCTGAGCATATTGCACTAAGTTCAGGCTCCTCCGGCGTGCTCACTTATTTAGCCCTTGAAAAACTCCAGCAAGGAAAGATCTTGGGTCCTGATCTGTTCTGGGACACAACGACCCGCTCTGCGCTCCGACATGGCAGCGGGGAATTAAAGCGAACAGCTAAAACTGCTGATCTGACCATGGATCTCGATGCACTGTATAACGCCATTACGCCTGATGTTGCGATGGTACAGATTTGCAACCCAAACAATCCAACAGCGATTCTCACAGATGCCGATGCGCTGCGAGAATTCTGCATTAAGGCTTCGAAGAAGTGCACCGTCTTAGTCGATGAAGCCTACAACGAGATTACAGATGATCCAGAAGCCAACTCAATGATCGACTTGGTGCGAGATGGTCACGACGTCTACGTCGCCAAGACATTCAGCAAGATTTATGGCATGGCCGGCCTGCGCGTCGGTTACATGATGGCNGCACCCGAAAAAATAGAGTCGATGAGCAAGTTCGGTCTCGGCAACTACGCCATGAACCAAGCCGGTGTAGCAGCAGCGGTCGCCTCCTATAACGACCTTGAGTTCCTTAATTATTCGAAAACAAGAATCGTGGAAGCGCGCCAAATGATTNACGAGGTGGCTCGCGCCAATGGCTTGAATCCCGCGCCTTCGCAAACCAGTTTTGTNTTTATCGACCTTGGTGATTTGAATGCTGAAACCTTCAGACAAGAAATGGCCAAGCGGCAGATCATGATTCGAGGTATCTACCAGGACTACACCAATTGGTCGCGAGTCAGCACGGGACTGCTCCCAGACGTTCAACGTTTCGTGAAGGCTGTCCCTGAAGTTTTGGACGCGATGAAAGCCTAACCTCTCGGCACCCCTCTTAACCATTAGTGAGAGCAGGCCTCGGCATCCAGCGGAGGCCGCTTCACGATTACCTGAGCGCTCATGGCCGACGAATTCGATCCAGCATCCGTTCCAATAAGACCTGCGGCGACGGTCATGCTCATTCGAGAGACCCCGGCGCTTGAAGTCCTCATGATGCGAAGACACGCAAAAACCATATTCGCCGGAGGAATGTGGGTCTTCCCTGGTGGAGCGGTGGACCCAGCCGACTTTGAACTAGAGATACGAGGCCAGGATCAAATCGATATCCCCGGCAGAACTGAAAAGCCAATCAACCCGTTTGAAGATCGAGCATATTATGCCGCCGCCATCCGAGAGTGTTTCGAGGAATCAGGCGTGCTCATGGCGACGAGTTCGGCATTGGCGACACGGCCCACAAGCGATGCATTAGTTGAGGCTCGGTCTGCACTCAATGCCGGTTCCTTGCNCTTCAATCAGATGCTAGCAACTTGGTCCATGACCCCTGATGCCACAGCAATGCAACTTGTCGCCAGATGGGTCACNCCACTGGGATCACCGAGACGATTCGACGCGCGTTTTTTTATTACNGCGTGCCCAGATAGCAGCCAAGCAGGCCATGATGATCAAGAGCTCGTGGACTCTGCTTGGATGACGCCCCAATCGGTACTCGATGCGTTCGCCTCAGGCGAGATGGATCTCATGACGCCCACCTTACGCATGCTGAAAAATCTGTCTCGGCACGAATCAGTCGCTGATGTTTTTTCCTNNCTCGAAGCGCACCGAANTTTTGAGCGGGTCAGAGTGGCTGNTGGATCAAGAGAGCTATTACTGCCGGGTGAGCCAGGCTATGACGACGCATTGGAAAACNTCGAGACCGGCTGGGTGCGATTGTAGCTTCAGACCTGCAGCTTTAGGCAAAGAGCTTAGAACTCCGCAGACCGCACCCATCGTTAATTAAGTTGCTCTAGCGTTGGCGGTCACACCAACCCGAACGCGGCGCAGCTTTGACAAATCCATATCGATCTGCCGCGCGCATGCTGGTCGTTAACGCCGGCTAGCCCAAGCCATGACGTTGTTGTAGATAGGCCAAGCCCCCNAGCGATCGACTACATCTTTTTACAGTTAGCTTTTTTTACAACTAACGGGGTTGCCTCGACCTGTCCGGCCAGAGTCACCGCTCGCGTTTAACGTTTGCCTAAACCCGCTCGATAACGATCGCGGGGGCCATCCCACCGGCGGCACACATCGTAATCAGCGCATTCGATTGCCCACGCCGTTCAAGCTCATCCAGCGCTGTACCAATGAGCATCGCGCCAGTTGCGCCGATAGGATGACCGAGCGCTATCGCCCCGCCATTCACGTTGAGCTTATCGTGATCGACGCCAAGGTCTCGCATGAATTTCACTGGAACAACCGCAAACGCCTCATTGACCTCAAAGAGGTCAATGTCTGCCAGCGTCATCGATGCCTTATCAAGCACCTTCTTTGCTGCATCCACTGGAGCATTGAGAATATATTCGGGCGAGTGGCCCATGTTAGCCATGGCTTTTATTTTGGCGCGAGGCGTGAGCCCATTCGCTTTGGCGTACTCAGGAGAAGCAAGCACCAAGGCTCCAGCTCCATCAACGACGCCCGATGAGCTGCCCGCGTGATGAACGTGCTCGATGTCGAGGTCAGGCCATTTCTTNGCGACCATATCTCTGAAAGTCAGTCCNGAATCAAAGAAAGGCAGATCCATGTATTTATCAAAGACAGGCTCGAGGCCCGAAAGAAGCTCGGCCGTCGTTTTTGGTCTGGGGAATTCCTCTTTGTCTAATGCTACCGAGCCATCAGGGTGACGAACAGGAATCAAGCTACGATCGAATGCACCTGCCTCAATGGCCGCCCCTGCTCGTTGCTGGCTCATGGCAGAAAAGCGATCCAACTCCTCTCTTGAGAAGCCTTCTTCGGTCGCAATAATGTCTGCAGCGATACCCACTTGGGTCTGTGGATGAGCGTTGCGCAAATCCACGTTGTGCGCATCGAGGGGNGTTGGAATTCCCTCGGCCGCAACATAGGACATCATTTCCACGCCACCGGCTACGACCAGGTCCTCCATTCCGCTCATGACCGAAGCAGCGCCCATGTTCACCGCGGAAATCCCCCCACCACAAAATCGATCCAAAGTAACGCCTGAAGCACGGGTCGAATAGCCCGCATCAAGTGCAGCCATGCGGGCGATACATTGCGCCTGTTTTTTTACCTGACTGCTGCAGCTCATCACCACATCGTCGATGTCATTGGTATCTAGTCCGTTCCTTTCAACCAATGCTGATAAGACTGTCGACAGTAGCTTTTGCGGGTGAATTTCCCACAACGCGCCCTTGCCCTGCTTTCCTATGGCGCGAGGTGTCCTCGCTGCATCGATAATCCAAGCCTCGCCCATGTTTNGCTCCTATGGTTTTCTATGANNGNTGTNGTTNAAGATCGTGTGNCACTTTCGGCAGANCCGATNGGTAATCACTTAATNNGGTGAGCCGCNACNACATAGCGTTGGCCAACCGACNTCTCTNTCNCATCATACGCNTGGTCNCGCTNATATTTCATCCCCTGNTNNGTCCCNGCCGGNNAAGANCGAGCNNGGCCCANTCATGAGTCCNGGTGTTGTTTCGCTCCTCGATCAGCCGATTTACAATCATTGCTAGCAAGGGGGAGCTATGACATCAAAAAAAAGAAAAGACGCAACCCAACACACCGTTGATTTGCACCGCTCGGCGACGACCCCGACAGACTCGGGAGATTTTGAAAGAGCCTCTCGAGGGTTCGTTGCGCACCATCCAACCGGCGTGATCCTTGACCCTGCTGGACGGGCCGTGGTTGACGTCAATCGCTATGATTTCTTGGCGGGCGATGAGCCTGCGCCCNCCACCGTCCACCCGAGCCTCTGGCGCCACGCCCAGCTCAATCACCATCACGGGTTNTTTGAAGTCACTGATGGCATTTGGCAGGTNNGNGGATACGACCTCTCCAANATCACNTTCATTCGCGGTGATACGGGTTGGCTCATTGTCGACCCTTTAACNACCGAGCAAACGGCNAGGGATGCGCTCNCGCTTGCCAATGCNCAACTGGGAGAGCGCCCGGTTCATGCGGTGATTTACACCCACTCTCATACCGATCACTTCGGGGGCGTTTTAGGGGTTGTGTCACAAGAAGATGTNGATGCTGGTCGATGCAAGATCATCGCNCCGGAGCACTTTCTNGCNGAAACGGTTGGCGAGAACGTCATCGCCGGCCCNGCAATGGCNCGCCGNGCNTTATTTCAGTTTGGCGTNTTGCTTCCGGCGGACCCCAANGGCCACGTCGACTGCGGGTTAGGCAACGGNNTACCNCTCGGCGCTCCCGGGTTAATTGCGCCCACGCACGACATCACAAAAACGGGCGAAACCATGACCATCGATGGCATCGAGGTGGTTTTTCAACTCACGCCAGAGACCGAAGCACCCGCAGAAATGAACTTCTACTTCCCACAGTTTCGCGCACTTTGCATGGCCGAAAACTGCAGTCACACGATGCACAACCTGATCCCGATTCGGGGCGCGCTGGTGCGGAACGCATTGAAATGGTCCAAGTACATTCACGAGGCGATGGCACTTTTCGCTGAACAAACCGACATTTTGTTTACCTCCCACAATTGGCCCCAATGGGGTATCGAGGAAGTATCAGCGTTTTTAACGAATCAGCGTGACCTCTATAAATGGATGCACGACCAAGCCATGCGGCTTGCGAACCATGGCGCGGTCCCCACCGAAATCTCGGAGCAACTGTCGCTGCCTGAGGAGTTTCTCGCCAACGATCACACGCGAGGCTACTACGGGGATCTCGTTCATAACGCCAAGGCGGTCTATCAGCGCTATCTCAGCTGGTACGACGGCAATCCTGCCAATCTTCACAAGCTGCCACCGGTAGAAGCAGGTGCCCGATACGTTGAACTAGCAGGTGGCGAGGAGGCACTGTTCGAAAGGGCACAAGCGGCGTTCGATGAGGGGGACTACCGATGGTCGGTTGAATTGCTTAATCACTTGATCTTTGCCAATCCAGATAACGACGCAGCGCGCTGTCTGCAAGCAGACACGATGGAGCAACTAGGCTATCAAGCTGAATCATCAACCTTCCGAAACGCTTATCTCAACGCCGCCCAAGAATTAAGATTGGGGCCCCCACCTAATGCAGGCCAGCCAGTGCGGGCAAGGGGTATCTTGAGCGCAATGACGATTGAACAAGTACTTGATGCCATGTCTATTCGTATGCAGTCAGAGGCTTTAGGCGGCATTACTACCCTGCTTGGCTTGCGCTTTTCTGATGTTGACGAGCCTTGGGTGATTGGTGTGTCGAATCGAACCCTGTTCTACCGGCCAGATGATGCGCCCTCCTCAGCCGATGCGATCGTCAGCCTCTCAAGAACCCTGTTGATCGAGATCATGTCGGGTGAGCGCCGAATCGAAGATGTCATTCGCGACGGATTAATCAATGTCGAGGGCCAGGTAGAAGCGGTCATCGAGACCTTTGCTCATCTCGATACATTCATTAGTGGGTTCAATGTTGTAGAACCCTGACGTTAGTAGCAGATTGCGGCGCCATGGTATGCCCTAGCGCTGCGTATTCTTTTTACAGCGCTGGGCCTTTTTAGCTGGCGCGTCTTCGGCTGACCCCAATAACGAATCAAAGAAACGACTCAAAGTTACGAATCTGAATAACGAGTCAAATTGAAGGCCAGTAAAAGTGACTAT
>PBWF01000024.1 GCA_002728935.1 Gammaproteobacteria bacterium
TAGCGAGCAGTGTTGCTATTTTCATCCAGGTAGCGTCGAAGAGCGCCTGCCATCGTTCGAATGTCCAATCGGGCGTCATGATAATGATGCCCACAAGAAGCACGGTATAAATCGCGATGACAACGGATGAAGTCCGTTGTAGATACCAATCACCGACGCCGTTTCTGGAAAAACTTGTAACTTGCGTAACCATCTCTTCTCCTTGTTACGAGTCGACGATTCGACTAGATGACCCAGTAGCTCATGAGAGCGATGAGCAAAGCGGATACCGCGATGGTCGTCATCGCAGCGGCGCGACCCACTTCCAACGACTCAGCATCACTGCCATCCAGCAACAGATGCTTGATTCCGGCCACAAAGTGATAGATTAACGCAGCAAGACTAATCCAAAGAATCCCTTTCGCAACGGGCCCGGCGAGCATCATTTGCACTTGCGCAAACCCTTCAGCAGAACCCAGCGATTGCTCGAGCACATACAGTGCAAAACCAAAGGCAACGAACAGAGCGACGCCAGCGATTCGATGGGTAATGGAAGTTAGCGCAGTTAACGGCCAGCTAAATTGCAGTAAGTCACCAATCCCGACGTTGATTGGTCTAGCGTTTTTNTTCAAAGCCGNTCTCCCTTCAAGCTTTTGACTACCCACGTANGNTTCGGNNAGGCGGTGACGTTTGCTTGCTGNATTGAGCATGNGCACTTCGCTTCCCTGTGCCCATCCTCTGTAGCGATCACTGCCAGCCCCAACCTACGGAGCNGAGTTTGCAACCGCNCCCNACCNNGCCTCGTGGCTNATAGANCCNGCCGAAGNAGGGCGGTTTCTGGANCAGNNCTGGACGNCGTTNGACGCCGCGCCATGATAGGGTTTTGACCCAAAAAAAACAAACGCAAAAAGATCNTCCCGATTGCCGAGACGGGGTTTACAGCGTNNGNCCCTTTTGCTTAGATTGATCGCTCTCGCNNGNCGAGTGGGGACTCGTTTNNNAGCGCGNAANGGNAGCTAATGCGCGGCTGATNTAGGNCGCAAAATGAAACGGAGATTCAGCGNTCNGCTCTGCTGNACCCAGCAAACAAGCACAAGCGGCGGTTAACGAGTTAAAGCTNANCNAGTANNAGCTNAGCNAGTACNAGCTGAANTNATNANANCTNGACTGTGAGAAGCAATGCCTCGGTGGTTANCCACGCTTTCTGCCANAACAGTAAAAAAGTGAACTGAAAATTATGAAGCATGATGTGAGCATTACGATCGACGGAAAGAACGTAGCCCTGCCANTCNTGGAAGCCTCGGCTGGTCTAGATGTGGTGGACGTTCGAGGACTGATCAACGAAGGTTTGTTCACATTCGATCCTGGCTTTCTTTCCACAGCGAGCTGCGAATCAAAAATTACCTATATCGATGGTGATGCCGGAGTCCTTACCTATCGTGGCTATCCCATCGAGGCGCTGGCGAACGGCGCGGAGCATTTGGAAGTTTGCTATCTACTATTGCACGGGGAGCTGCCNACCCAATCGGCATTGGATCAGTTCAAAAGTGAAATCAATGCGAGAATGCCGATCGANGGCCAATTCGCAAAAATTTTTGAGGGATTCACTGCATCCTCACATCCGATGTCCATGCTCTGCGCAGGNGTTGGCGGGCTAGCTGCACTATTCCACGAAGGCCTCGACATTTATAACGCTGACCACCGCATNGAATCAGCGATGCAGCTAATCGCCAAAGTACCAACGCTTGCCGCAATGAGCTACCGAAAGTCGATTGGCAAATCGTTTGTTGATCCAGACCCATCGTTGGGATACGCAGAGAATTTTCTCAATATGTGCTTNGGAGAAACGGGGCAACCCTCCACAGTTAGCCCGACCCTCGCCAGTGCACTTGATCGAATCTTTATACTACATGCTGACCACGAGCAAAATGCCTCCACCTCAACGGTGCGTTTGGCGGGGTCNACCGAATGCAATCCATATGCGGCTATAGCGGCGGGGATTGCCGCGCTATGGGGGCCATCCCATGGAGGAGCNAACGAGGCGGTACTCGACATGCTGAATGAAATAGGCGATGTCGAGAAAGTCAACGAGTATGTTGCGAAAGCAAAAGACAAAGATGACCCGTTCAAATTGATGGGCTTTGGTCATCGTGTCTACAAAAATTTCGACCCCAGAGCGCTGGTCATGCAAGAGAGTTGTCATGCTGTGNTGGCCGANCAAGGCGTTGAGGACGAGCCACTCCTAAAAATTGCCACCANGCTNGAAAAAATGGCTCGNGAAGAACCTTATTTCATTGAGCGTAAGCTGTACCCCAACATTGACTTTTANTCAGGNATTACACTTAAGGCTATGGGGATCCCAACCCCCATGTACACCGCGTTGTTTGCGTTGGGAAGAACACCGGGCTGGATCTCGCACTGGGCTGAAATGCTTTCCTCGCCATTCAAGATTGGTCGACCTCGACAGCTCTACACGGGACCCACCGAGCGAGCGTTCGTACCACTTAACGAGCGAGCTTGAATTCGGTCTGACGTTAAGTCTTGAGTGGCAAGCGCTCGACTAGCGATGGGGTAAAACGCTCCTAATCCAACCAGCTAGGTTGCGACTCCGTAGAATAACATCGAAATAGCTAGAGGGACCCGGCTGGTAGCCGACGATCAGAAAGGAACCTTTGAATCGTCAATCGAGCGACAATTACTTCGCCAAAGCGCCGGCCAGGAATTTGTTAATTATCCGGAGCTATACTTCTTTCACTAACCCACGCCAATGAAAAAGGGATCACGATGAGCATCACTGCCACGATTGAAACGAACAAGGGCAATATTCGCCTCAACCTCTATGCGGACGAAACCCCCGTTACCGTCGCTAACTTTGTCAACCTCGCAGTTCGAGGCTATTACGATGGACTTACCTTTCACCGGGTCATTGGCGACTTCATGATTCAAGGTGGATGCCCATTCGGCACCGGAACCGGAGGCCCGGGNTACCGNTTTGAAGACGANTTCNTATCGACCCTACGNCACGACCGTCCNGGACAGTTGTCCATGGCTAATGCTGGCCCGGGCACTAATGGCAGCCANTTTTTTATTACTCATNTGCCAACTCCACACCTNGACGANAACCANTCGGTGTTCGGATCAGTGGTCAGTGACAANGANCAAGAAGTAGTGAACGCCATTCGCCAGGGGGACACCATCTCATCCATCACTATCGAGGGAGATATTGATGGCCTACGCGATAGTCAAGCCGTGCGTTTGGCTGAATGGAACGCAGCCCTGGATGAGTCCTTCCCCGATCTNAAAGCGTAATCAGNCNNATCCATGCGAGGCGTCATTCTAGACAGAAANAGNCTNGGCGATGCAGACCTCACCCCGCTCACATCACGNCTCGAGGGATGGGAGATTCATGGTTCGACCTTGGANGACCAAACTGAGGAGCGGATCCAGCATTGCGANGTCGTGTTGACCAATAANGTGGTGCTGGACCAGGCAGTCATCGCAGCGTCTNCGTCACTNCGTTTCATTGGCATCATGGCCACAGGCACCAACAACGTTGATTTAGAAGCAGCGCGGGAGAGAAAGATCGTTGTTTGCAATGCAAGAGGCTACGCGACTAACTCGGTCGCCCAGCACACGATCGGTTTGATGCTCAACCTCGCTACCCAACAGCATCGTTATATCGCCGATACTGGCGCGAACCGGTGGCAAGAGAGTGACGTATTTTGCAGGCTCGATTACCCCATCATCGAACTTGCAGGGAAAACACTTGGAATTATTGGCCTTGGTGAACTCGGCAGCGCTGTTGCCAAGCTGGGTCAGGCGCTTGGCATGGCCGTACTGGCACTTCGTTCAGAGAACGGGGCTGAAAGTGCAACGATACCGCGAGTCTCGATGGAGGAACTACTTTGCAAGGCAGACTTCTTATCGTTGCACTGCCCGCTCACTGAGACTAATACTGGGCTAGTCGACGAATCATTTCTCGCAAAAATGAAGCCATCCGCGTTTCTCATTAACACTGCCCGAGGCGGCCTTATTCAAACAGAAGCCTTGCTGGACGCACTGGATCAAGGCCTCATTCGAGGCGCTGCCATTGATGTGTTAACCAAGGAGCCAGCTACACCTGACGAACCACTACTTGCTATGCCTAGGCCTAATCTGATCGTGACCCCTCACAATGCCTGGGGTGCAAGCGAATCTAGAGCACAACTTATTGACCAGCTTTGTGAGAACATAGAGGCGTGGCAGGCTGGCACTCCGATAAGGCGAGTTAATCCATAACTCGTTCCATAGACAGGCGTTGAACGAGAATTTCAGCACTTATCCGAGAAACTGTCGCATTCAACCCCGTCCATCAACTCCAAAAGCGGCCCTTAGAACTCGCAGTAGATGCTTTGAAGATGGGCTCGTTGATCTAAAATTCATGTCACAAAGTCAATTTTTGCGTAGCTAACTGCCCTTAAAATCTGGCGGTCGCTTTTCGGCGAAAGCGAGACGTCCCTCACGGTAATCCTCACTATCAAAACATGCGTCGATTAGCGCTTGGGCGGCTCCTCGATCTCGCTTTAATGGTTGGAGCATAAAGTCGCTAATCGCAAAGCGCGCGGCGCGTATGGTCAGCGGCGCATTGGAGGCTATGCGCTTCGCGTAAGCGGCAACTACAGCATGAATGTCAGCTTCTGGCTCGACAAAATTAACCAGCCCCATCTGCAACGCCTCGTCTGCCCCAAACAATCGAGCTGACATCATAATGTCTCGTGCCCTTGCTGGACCTATAATTTGTGTCAATAGCTCTAACCCTTCGTACTCGTATCCCAATCCGAGTCGGGCTGCAGGAATACCAAACGTCGAGCCAGGAGTCGCGAAGCGAACATCGGCCTGCAAAGCGGTTGCAAGTCCTCCCCCAATACAGAAACCCTCGATCAACGCAATGACTGGCTTGCTAGATTGACGCAGGTACCTGGCTGCCTTGCCCGCAATCTCTGCATAAGCAACCTTTGCTTTTGCAGAATTGCGTTTCATATCGAACTCCGAGATATCGGCGCCAGACACGAACGCCTGACCCCCCGCCCCTTTTAGGACAACCACTTTAATCTCGTCATTCATCATCGCTAACTCTAATGCACTCGCGAGACCCTCCCACATCTCCAAAGAAATAGCGTTTCTCTTTTCGGGTTGATTGAATGTAATCCAGCTGACTGATTCGTCGATCTCAAACAACATTTTTTCAGTCTGCAACTTAACTTGCTTCATCCATTCCTCACCTGTTGCTCAAAAAGGCAACCGTTTAGATAATCCCTTCATCCTTGAGCGCCCGCAATTCCAGACTGGTTAGTCCAACCGCCCGCAAGATTTCACTGGTGTGCTGTCCACGACGGGGTGCTGCGAGCGCTCGATCATGAGCGTTCGGGTGATTTGAAAGATTGATTGGAGAACGAACGAGGTCTACCAGACCTCTGCCTGAATGCTCGGTGGGCAATCGCATCTCGAGGGCCATGGTCTGAGGGTCATCAAAGGCCTCGGCAACGCTATAAATAGGACCGCAGGGACACCCTATAGCGTTTAACTCAGCTATCAAGGTCTGCTGCGTCATGAGGGATGTCCTACTTTCTATCAAATCAACCAGTGCTTCGCGATTCTTAACCCTCAATTCATTGGTCTCAAATCGTGAATCCTCTAACAACCCTTTGAGCTCTAACGTAGTACAAAAATCCCGCCACATCCTTGCGGAGGTGGCAGCTAAATTGACAAATCCATCAGCTGCTCTGAAAACTCCCATCGGCGCCGCAGTTGGGTGATGATTGCCGTGCCTGTCTGGACAATCGCCATCCATCGTATACCTTGAACCTTGAAAGTCGAGCTTGCTAAGCATTGCTTCGAGCAAACTCGTATGGACCCACTGCCCTCGACCGGTTTGTTCTCTCTCTAACAAAGCTAGCAATATTCCCTGGCCTAGAAACATTCCGGCCGAGGTATCGCTAACAGCAATACCCGCTCGCATGGGATCCCCATCTGGAACACCCGTGAGGCTCATTAGCCCACTCATGCCCTGAACAATCTGATCAAACCCCGCGCGCTCGGCATAGGGGCCTTTCTGACCAAAGCCGCTGACACTTCCCACGATCAGTCGAGGGTTCACCTTGGCGAGTGACTCATAGTCAATCTTTAGACGGTGCTTTACATCGGTTTTGAAATTCTCTACTAGCACATCAGAGGTTCGTACCAGCCTTTCGAGCACCTCGTATCCTTTGGGATGCTTTAAATCCAGAGTTATACCGCGCTTATTTCTGTGAAGATTCTGAGCATCAGAGGATTGTCTCGATCCGGTTACATCTCCGGAATCTCCAGATCGAGGTTGTTCAATGCGAATGACATCAGCACCCCAATCGGCCAACAGTCTTACTGCAACGGGCCCAGCGCGAACGATACTTAAATCGAGTACGCGAATATCAGCAAGAGGCTTCGTCATCAGAGGGGATTAACGATTGCTCTTAGCACTTCTCAGTGCCCTAGCCACCTCCGAGAGCTTGCTCTTGATTCTTTTTGTGTTTGAAGGCCCCATTCTCAGGAGCTGCTTTTGTGCTGGCTGAAGCGACTCCAAACTTTCATCCTCAAATTCATACATGACGACCGGTCTTTGCAAAGCAATCTCGCCTTCAACAACTGGGGTCTCGAGCAGCAAACCGATTGCAGCGAACAAGACTCGATCGAAGTCTGAATCTGGCATACCAAGTTCTCTGTAGGCCTGATCCACTAATGGCGTGATTAACACATAAAAATCTACCAGGGCATCGGCATCAACCGAGTCGATGATCGATGTAATTGTGTCGTATCTTGCATAGCTTGCAGTGTTTAACATGTATTCGTTATCGGCGATGCGAATCGCGGAAAACCCTGTTCGAGGGGCCAACACCTGCACTGCAGAGCGAACCACACCTCCTTCTGATACTCCCTGGGTAAATCCAACAAATTTCCGAACTAGATCATCGGCTGCTAACCAACGATGCAGACCCTCGTGCCGACTAAGACTGACCAACGCGTCCCGCACCAGTGCGTCGCTGGCATCAAGCAGTGGAAGAATAAAAGGAGGTTCCTCCTCGATTACCTGTGGCACCTCAACGAATTGTGGCTCGGGTTCGGGTTCGGGCACTGGCTCAGGCTCAGGCTCAGGCTCAGGAGACTTGGGGATCTCTATCTCTGATACAACTGGAGGCGCGGGCTCTGGCTCCTCGTTTAGGACCGCTATGCCAAGGCCAACCGCAACAACAAGCGTCACTCCAATAGCAATCAGCAACCCTTTATTATCAAGCATGACGGTAACCGCCTCCCCTTACGTTATCGAAGACCCAACTAGAAGATAGCATCCTGGCTCTGTTTCTTAAACAAAACCCTTAGATCCGAGCAGATAGGGTGCCTCACGAAGTTTCAACAGAAATAGGAAAAAGATCTACTGCTTCTCTAACCCACACAAAGATTAGCTTTGCCTCCGCGTCGCCGTTTTTACATCCAATGGTGGCCCGAGATCACACGATATTTACAAATAGAGATTGATAAAGATAAGGGGTTTGGTCGTCAAACCTTCTCACCCAACTTCGTCTTTGCCTGAGCCAGTGTGCAGACCATCTGTCCACCCGCGGCTCTTGCACTTTCACCCCATGACATCACTCCGTCTTGATGGCCTAGCATTGTCATAATGCCCTCAGTACCTGCTGTGGTGGCCAGCTTTTTCAACGCGAATGCCATCTCCACAGTCCCGTAATCGATTTCTGCAGGCGTAGATGGCAAGCAAAGCGACTGAGCCTGCCCCCAAATTTCCGGCGAATGAACATGAAATACATAGCGGATCGATTCAAATGCTTCGTAGATTGCTGCGTGGGTTAAGGCTTCCGACGATGGCCGAATGGGACCCACGGCCGTCACGGCATTCTCTTCGAGGGACCAACCGATGACTTCCGCATAGTGTGACATGGATGTCATCCTGAGGATCCCGGTTTGCGAGCCGGTTATGAGGAACCCTCGATCTGTACGGACACTCAAATTACCGAAGCCATAGCCTCCGTAGCGACCCGGGTCCTCGCCAAGCAGTCCTGTGTCTTTAAAAATTGAGCGCCATGCATCAAGGACACTGAGTGATGCAGTCTCGGCCACGACTCCATCGGTGAATTCGAGCGAGTACTTAATTACTCCCTCGCGCTCGATCACCGAATTACCTCATTTTGCTGAGCAAGCCCCTCGGAAAGATTCCCCGTTATCAGCCCTCGCTCTGTGATGATCCCCGAGATAAGCTCAGCTGGAGTAACGTCAAACGCCGGATTAAAAACGTTAACTTCTCGCGGTGCCACCCGGACCCCATACACCTCTCGAACCTCTGAGGGTGCCCTCTCTTCTATCTCGATATCTGCTCCTCGCGGGGTCCTGAGATCCACGGTCGAGTAGGGGCACACCACATAAAATGGAATCTTGAAGTGCTTTGCCAATACGGCGACACCAAGCGTTCCAATTTTGTTGGCCGCATCACCATTGGCGGCCACTCTGTCGGCGCCGACGATGACCAAGTCCACTTGATGCGTCGCCATCACATGTGCCGCCATATTGTCGGTGATCAATGTGCAAGGCACCTCGTGGGCCATGAGCTCGAACGCGGTTAATCTCGAGCCTTGTAGCAACGGCCGCGTCTCATCGACAAACACGTGGACGGGGTTTCCGCCAGCGTGAGCCGCGTATATCGGCGCCAATGCCGTCCCAAATTCAGACACCGCGAGCGAACCAGCGTTACAGTGCGTCAAAACCCTGCCGCCGTGAGGAATAAGCTCGGCACCAATCTTACCCATCGTCAAACAGGCCTGACGGTCAGCGTCAAACAGTTGGTCGGCCTCCGCCTTTAGGCGATTAGCCCACCCCTCTCGAAAGGCATTTCGATGCTCGTGCCGGACACACGTCATCATATGCTCCACCGCCCAGGCAAGGTTGACAGCCGTTGGCCTTGCAGCAGTCAAAGCGCTCGCTGCTGCCTCAAACTGAGAAAGGGTTTCATCGGGTCCTTGGCCCGCCGTCCGACCAAGAAGCAATCCGTAGGCCGCCGCAAGCCCGATGGCTGGTGCACCTCGAACAGCCAGCGTCTTAATTGCCTCGATAACGCTATCTGTTGTAGTGCAGTCCAGATAAGTCGTCTCCGCGGGCAGCCGCCGCTGGTCCAGAATGCGAAGCTGCATGGCAGAAGGGATAATGCTTCTTGGTAACAGCAGGGTGGTTGTCATGTCAGCCTGCTCTTAACGCCGACACCATATTGACGCGTTGCTCAGTGTCGACAAAAGAAAACGCGCCACTTGTCCGATCCGTGAAATCGCCGTAGCGAGCAAGCATTTCCTTTACGACCTGATCTGGCTCACCAACGACGCCCATCACATCAAGAATGTCATCCGTAATGAGGTCTGCCATCTCTTTCCACTGTCCCTGCTTTGACATCGCGTTCAACTCGACCTGAAGATCGCCCCACCCATGCACACCAAGTACCTGTTTGTAGGCAGGTGTTGAACCGTAAAACGAAATCCTCGCTTTCGCAGTTGCTTTCTCAGCGTCAAAGGTTTGTTCATCCTTACCAGACACAACAAAAGGGGTGTAGCTGATTTCAAAGTCTTTCCGCTGCTTGCCCGCCTTTGCAAGCCCTCTCTCCACCGCAGGCAGCGTCACTTCACGGATATATTTCTCGTTTGAGAACGGATGGATAATTAACCCATCCCCAACCTCCGCGGCGACTTCGGTCATGATGGGTCCCACTGCAGCTAGCACCACCTTGGGCGCTCCATAAGCGGAATCTTCCGGCGTAAATGCGGGCGTCATTAGCGTATGTTGGTAATACTTCCCTTCAAACCGGAGAGGCTCGCCGTCATACCAGTTAGCCCAAATTGCTCGCATCGCCAAGACGAGTTCGCGCATCTGTGCAGCCGGTGCGCCCCATGGCATTGAGAATCGTTTGGTGATGTGGGCGCGAATTTGAGAACCGAGTCCAAGTGTGAATCGCCCCTTTGAATAGGCGTTCAAATCATGGGCTTGATTCGCCATCGTCATAGGCGACCTGGCAAACGCAACCGCAATTCCGGTCCGAAGTTCCACCCGCTCACTATGCTCAGCACCAATCAGCAGCGGAAAAAATGGATCGTGGTTCATTTCAGCAGTGCCAACGCCATCATAGCCTTCGGCTTCAACGCGTTGAATGTGCTCAGGAATCTTCTTCCAATCTTGGGTTAAGTGAGTGTCTACCTTCATCGTCTGCATCCTCTGACTATTGTTATCTGGTGTTCTTGTCTGCTGCCTGCGCTGAAACAGGCACTATTAATTGGTGACTATTGCGATTGTTCGCGACTATCGCAATTCCTTGCGGCTATTTCCGACTAAGTGAAGCCGTCGTTTTCTCGAAGCAACGACTCCGGACCATATCGGAAACAGCGTCCAAAGAAAATCAGTTCAACCTCGCACCTGTCAGGCCAGCACTACACGCCGCAGCGCATCGGCATGCTCCTCGGGGGCTGCATCATTTAGGAACTGACCCGCCGCCGTCTCGATTCCTGCCAAAAATTTTTGCAGGGAGGGCGCGCGCAAGAAGGGCTGAATGTGCACGTAAGTCGAGTAAGCACCAGGCGCCTCTGCTCGCAGCCATGCACTTGGCGCTTGGTGTATCGAGAGAATATAACTCTGAGCTTGGCCCAGCACCCGGTCAAGCCGCTGAAGAGAAACCTTAAGCGCACCGGCTAGCCCCTTAAGTTCCGCATCTGTCGCCTCCGCAAGCGTCGCCATATTGCGGTGCGGCAGGAGCATCATCTCGAAAGGAAACTGAGCAAAATAGGGCACAAACACCGTCCAGTCGTGCTCATCGAGCAATATCCGCCGGCCATCCAAGCGCTCGGCCTCTTTGATCTCGTCAAAAAGCGATCGTTTTGCTTTCTCATAATGAGCCTTGGCCGCTTCTATTTCACGCTGTATAGAATCTACCGCAAAAGGGAACGCATAAATTTGACAATGAGGATGCGGGTTAGAGACCCCAACAACTGATCCGTTATTCTCGAATATAAACACCTGTTCCCACCCAGCGGCCGTCAATTCTTCGGTCTGATGGGCCCAGCTGAGCACCACTTGCTCCATTTCATGCGGCTCAAGCTCACTCAATCGACGACTGTGGTGCGGGTGATAGCACATAACTCGGCACTGTCCGGAAGCTTCCATCGATCTATAAAAAGGATGCGGGGGTTCTGAAACTGGAGGGGCCTTGCCTAGCGCAGGATGATCATTGTCAAAACAATAGATACTCGAATAATCAGGATTTTGAAGTCCATTAACGCGGACATTACCTGGACACAAGTAGCACTCCGCATCAAAGGCAACCCCCTCCCTATTCTCGGGCTCGGCGTTTTGACCAACCCACGGACGGCCTCCCCGGTGACTCGTGATGGTTACCCAACGACGCAAAAGAGGATGCCACCGCTGCTCCCAGGTGACGTCCGAACTCACCTTCCACCGCCAATAACCATGAACAATTGCGAGACGCTGTGGATCGAGCTAACACTCATCATCGTAATACTCGGATCTCTACTCATCGAGAGGGTACTGCAAGCACACTATTGTTTACTAAGAGAAGATTGCTCGTGTTTAAACTCCGCACTCCGAATCAAGGCGTAGTGATAGGCTTCAACCAAAGCATTCCAGCTCGCCTTGATGACATCGACATTGACGCCCACCGTTCCGAAGGTTTCGCCTTCAAAGGAATGCTCTAGCAATACCCGCACGCGAGCGGCCGTCTCTTCAGTTGAATTAACCACCTTGACAACGTAGTCCGTCAGCCTCAACTCGCTTGCCTCTGGGAAGTGAGGCGTGAGCGCCTCTCTCAACGCAAGGTTTAACGCGTCCACGGGGCCGCTACCCTCAGCGGCCCTCAACTCAACCTGATCTCCAATGCGTAACTTGACCGACGCCTCAATTGCTCCAGCAATATGAAGGTCATTTTGATCAGCTGCATTTTCATTACCCGGCGAATAGATGCGGTAGAACTGGGGTTCGAACAGAGGCTGAAACTGCCCCAAATGGCGACGCACAATCAGATCGAAGCTACCATCTGCTTTCTCAAAGCTATAACCGGCGTGCTCTTTATCCTGAATTTCTTCAAGAATCGCTCTGGTGCGCGCTGGATCCTCAAGGTCAGCATATCGGTTAGCAAGTTTAGCCCGGACGTTGGAGCCCCCCGCCAACTCACTAATCAATACTTTCCTTGCATTACCGATACTGTCTGGAGACACGTGCTCGTAGGTTTCTGGATTGCGCAACACAGCCGAGACATGAACACCACCCTTATGAGAGAAAGCAGAGGGTCCAACAAAAGGCTGTCCGAGCGGGCCGTCATAACCGAGCAATTCCCAGACTCGCCTCGATACCCACGTGAGGTGTGCAAGGTTGCCGGAAGGTAAGCACTGGCGACCATATTTAAGCTCGAGGTTCGCAATCACAGCCGTTAAATCAACGTTGCCGCAACGTTCACCGATCCCGTTCATGGTTCCTTGGACCTGGGTCACCCCAGCCTCAACGGCTGCAAGCGAATTAGCGACCGCTAGTCCACCGTCGTTATGAACATGTATACCGAGGACTGCATCAGGCAATTGGGACGCAACGCGACCAACCGCGTCGGTAATCTGACTTGGCAGCATTCCTCCGTTGGTGTCGCACAATATTAACCGGTCGGCCCCAGCCTCATGGGCGGCTCTAAGCGTGTCCAGCGCGTATCCCTCATCCGAAACAAATCCATCAAAGAAGTGCTCCGCATCGTAAAACACTGGCTTACCGGTTTCGGTTCGCAGGTATTGGATAGAGCCAGCGATCATTTCGAGGTTGCGAGCCGCAGACACTCGTAAAGCTTGGTCGACATGGAGCAACCAACTTTTACCAAAAATACAGCTTATGTCAGCGCGAGCATCGACTAGCTGTTTTAAGAAGTGATCGTCCTCAGGAAGGCAGTCCGCACGATGCGTTGAGCCAAACGCCGAGATTTTGATGGTGTTGTACCCCTCACTTCTCGCCGCTGAGAAAAATTCACTATCTTTGGGGTTGGATCCAGGCCAGCCGCCCTCAGTGAACGGAACGCCGAGCCGATCGAGAACGCCTGCGATCTCGAGTTTATCGGCAAGACTGAGGTTGACTCCCTCGCCCTGGTTGCCGTCACGCAAGGAGGTGTCGTAGATCTCTATCGGCGTGACGTCAAGGTCGGTCATGCGCTTAACCGGGCATCCACAGCCGAGATAGCCTCTCGACTAGCCAACAACTCATCTAATGGGTCAAAGGTTCCTGCCAAGAAGGCCTCTCGCGCACTCGGCTTCATGGAGAACGGAAAAGATTGGTTCAGATACACCACTTGGAGGGCCTCTAAATCGACCATCAGTTCCTCGCCAGGCTCGGCTTCAATCAACCTCGCGAGTTCCGATCGAGGTTCGGCAGCCATTTGCAAGCAGGGTATACCTAACGTCGNGCAATTGCCGTGGAAAATTTCTGCAAAGCTTTCAGCGATGACCACGTTGATACCAAACTTCTGGATCGCCTGCGGGGCATGCTCGCGACTGGAGCCACAACCAAAATTGGCGTCCGAGATAAGAATAGAAGCACCCTTGTGCCGAGCGGCGTCCAAGGGGTGATCCTTCGATTCGCCGCTGGCGTCAAATCGCTCATCAAAGAAAAGTGATGGACCTAATTCATCAAACGTCACGCACTTTAGAAATCGCGCCGGNATAATGCGATCCGTATCGATGTCGTTACCAGCAACATACACGCCCCGACCAGCAATCTTGCTCAGTTCGCTCATACTGCCTCCAATTCAAATATCTCTCGAGCATCTGCAACAGCGCCTTCCACCGCAGCCGCGGCAACCATGATCGGACTCATCAAGATTGTCCGACCTGTGCTCGACCCCTGCCTTCCCATGAAATTTCGGTTAGAGCTTGACGCACACACTTCGTCTCCAACCAACTTATCAGGGTTCATAGCAAGACACATCGAACAGCCCGGCTTTCTCCATTCGAAGCCAGCCGCTTTGAACACCTCGTGCAATCCAAGCGCTCTAGCTGCGGCATCCACTTTTTCGGAGCCAGGAACAGCAATGGCTCGAACGTGAGACGCAACCTGATGTCCTTTGATCACCTCCGCTACCGCCTCAAAGTCACTGAGGCGTCCGTTGGTGCAACTCCCTATAAAAGCAACTTGAATAGGTGTCCCTTTAATNGGTGCATCTGAGCGAAGCTTCATATAGTCGAGCGCGCTGGTAACCAATTCTTGATCAAGCTCGGAACCGGTATCTGCAGCCGGAATCCTCTCCCCTACGCCAATCGCCTGTGCTGGGGTAACGCCCCAAGTGACTGTGGGCTCAATGTCTGATGCATCAAAGTCAACCACGTCATCGTAGTNGGCATCTTCGTCCGACGCGAAGCTAGCCCACCTGGCTTTCATGGCATCAAATTCNGCGCCAGNNGGAACACGCTCTTTNCCACTCAAGTAATCNAAGGTGGTTTNATCAGGGTTGATATATCCGCAGCGAGCNCCCCCNTCGATACTCATGTTACAAACGGTCATTCGCTCTTCCATGGTCATATTCGTGATNGTGCTGCCGGCGTATTCNTACGCGTANCCGACACCACCGTTGACCCCNAAAACNCGAATAACGTGCAATATGACGTCCTTTGCTGTGACTCCCTTTTTCAGTGCACCGTTGATATTAATCTTTCTCACTTTCAACGGATCCATGGCCAGCGTTTGACTTGCCAACACATCACGGACCTGAGACGTCCCAATACCAAGCGCAATGCAGCCGAAAGCTCCATGCGTCGCGGTGTGGCTGTCACCACAACAAATNGTCATCCCAGGCTGGGTCAATCCNAGCTCTGGACCCACCACATGCACAATGCCNTGCGAGCCNGTCTCTGGNGCGAANAACTCGATGCCATGTTCNGNNGTNGATGACTCGAGCNCCTGCANCATTCNCTCCGCCATATCGTCCGCGAGTGGTCGNGCCTGNGTATCGGTTGGAATAATGTGATCGACAGTAGCAAATGTCCGCCCTGGATAGGCGACCTTCAGGCCTTTATCTTTTAGCATCCCGAACGCTTGAGGACTGGTCACTTCATGAATTAGATGCAGCGCCATAAATACTTGATACTGCCCGTTAGCGAGACTACCCACTACGTGACTGTTCCAGACCTTTTGGTATAAGTTTTTACCCAACGTTCACACCCCCGCCAGAAAGCGGCCAAGTTTACCAAAACTATCCACGATCGCCATTGTCGCTACACAGGGGGTTATTCACCGGACACTGGAACACATGATCACTACAATAAGAACGCAGAGGCTTATCCTTCGACTTCCGAAAGAGGCTGATGTGGCCCCTTTCGCACTCATCTAGTGNCAAAAGACGCTACTCACGGCGTTTGCAGCTGGCTTGGGGGCGCCTATACTGCAAGATGACGCCACATTAAGACGAGGACAACGCACCATGAGCGAAAACCTAACCGTCGAAACNATGCAAGACATCCTCCANNAGCANCAACAAGCTCAGATCAAAGGAGGCGNCGTTTCCGCGGCGCTTCGAATTGATCGACTTCGGCGAGCCGTCAGCGTGCTCGAGCAGAATGGCGACGCCTTTTGCAATGCGATGAGCGAGGACTTTGGNAACAGAAGTCTCCACGCCTCCAAACTAACGGACATTCAAGGCGCGATTACACCTCTCAAGGATGCTATTAAAAACGTCCCCACTTGGATGAAGCCAGAAAAGAGAAAGGCAAGCTTTCCCATGGGGCTCTTGGGTGGTCGNTGCCGTATCGAGTTTCAGCCCCTCGGTGTCGTGGGCTGCATTAGCCCCTGGAATTTTCCGGTTCAGCTGACCTTTGCGCCACTGGCAGGCATATTCGCCGCGGGGAATCGCACCATGATTAAGCCCTCGGAGTACACGCCAATCACATCCGCATTGATGAAATCCACGCTGGAAGCCGAGTTTGATCCCGATGAGCTAGCAGTATTCACTGGAGGCCCTNATATTGGCAGCGCGTTTTCAGGCTTAGCGTTCGATCATTTATTGTTCACTGGAGCCACCTCCGTCGCTCGACACGTGATGCGCGCCGCTGCTGAAAATCTCGTCCCGGTTACCCTCGAACTCGGCGGAAAGTCTCCAGTAATCGTTGGACGATCAGCTGATTTAGCGATGACCGCGAGAAATGTGATGACTGGTAAGACGATGAATGCAGGTCAAATCTGTCTTGCGCCGGATTACGCCATGGTCCCCGAGGAGCAANTGNNTCNNTTTGTTGAAGNAGCACAAACNGCTGTTGNNGANATGTTCCCTGAGATCAAGGANAANCCTGATTACACGTCGGTCATCAATGAGCGGCATTACGATCGATTGAATGATTACTTGGAGGATGCTGCCGCTAAGGGAGCTGATGTCATTACCATTAACCCGAGCGATGAGGATTTCAGCCAACAAGAACACCATCGCATCCCTCCGACGCTCATTCTGAACCCCAGCGAGGACATGAAAATCATGCAGGAAGAGATTTTCGGTCCCCTTCTACCGGTCAAGACTTACGATCACATCGACGAGNCCATTGATTACGTGAACGGGCACGACCGACCGCTTGGTTTGTATTACTTCGGNTCAGATAGCAATGAGACACGNCAAGTGTTGGACGACACGGTTTCTGGGGGCGTCACCCTAAATGACGTGATCATGCATGTCGCTCAGGAAAATCTACCTTTCGGCGGCGTCGGACCCAGCGGTATGGGCGCTTATCATGGTGTCGATGGCTTTAGGAACTTTAGCCACGCNAAGTCGATCTATTCGCAGAGTCGATTGATATCCAACTTAGCCAAAAAGATGGGGCCGCCTTATGGCTCCGGAAGGGCAAAATCCGCTTAGAGGCGCGCTCACCCAGCAGCTACACGCTTTTCAGGGCTTAGTTCATTGTCGGCTCACGAGTATGTGGCGGGTACCGATGCTCTCACAAATAGATCCCTCGCCAAGTACCTAACATCAATCGGTGATTGGCATAGGGAACACTCACTGAGGTCTGAGTCAGCGCTGCTCGAATGGGCAGCCATATCATCGGGGCCCTCGGCCCTGTGCGTGAATATGGGATCCCCATCGCCCACAAACTTAGCAAGCCAGTGCTCGAGATCAGCCAATACCGCGCGATCTGCATTTTCCTGAACGAGCAGGCTGGCGGATGTGTCGAACAAAAACGAGGCATAAGCCTTCACGCCGATTCGCTTGCTTAAGAATCGACTCCACTCGCTGGGAGATATCGACAAGCCCTCGTCCACCAGTTGAAATCGAGATCCTGCGAACTATGAGTTATCGCTCTATCGGCCGGTGAATTCTGGTTTTCGTTTCTCAACGAATGCCTGGACACCCTCTTTAAAATCTTCGCTATTAAACATGCCAGCGAGGTGCACCATGAGATGGTCCACTGCCGTGTCATAGGACTCTTCAAGACCCATACGCATCATTCGTTTCGTGGTCTGAACCGCAAGCGGCGCATTGTCAGCGATTTCCTTGGCCCATTGCATTGCCGTTGGCATAAGCGCTTCAGGCTCAACAATCTCGTTGATAAGCCCCATTTCAAGACACTCCTTGGCGTCCACCGTTCTCGCCCTGTAGTACAGCTCAGCCGCCTTGCCCCAGCCAATCAATCTTGGCAGCAGCCAGGTCCCGCCGCTTTCGGGGACGACATTGCGTTTTGCTGTGACCGCGGCCATCTTCGCCGTCGTCGAAGCAATACGCATGTCGCAAAGCAAAGTGAGATCCATCCCATACCCTGCTGCCGGCCCGTTCAAGGCACAGATCATCGGGGTGTCGATGTTCCACATCACGTTAATCGGTGCATCTCTTAAGTCAAACAGCTGTCGCGCTGGGCGGTTCGTACCCTTTGAATCACCACTGCCAATGCCGCCTTCACTCACACCAATTAAATCGAGNCCAGAGCAAAACCCTTTCCCAGCACCGGTCAGGACAATGCAGCGAATATCGGGATCTTTATTAGCTTCGACCACCTTTTTCGAAAGCTCATCTAACATGTCTCGGCTGATCGCATTGAATCGATCTGGCCGGTTCAGCGTGATGAGCGCTACNCGGTCGTGCTGCTCTACTAAAAGTTCGTCGGTCNTCGAGGGCGTTAGCGCCATAGTTCTCTCTCCATTTCAGCCACCGAATGCGTGGTTAAAGCGTTTAAGTAACGAGCAATATCTTCGATAACAAAGGAGTGAGGTCTTCGCCACCTNACACATTCGAGGATCAGCTCTGCATGCCCAAGATTCTCATAGACCCGTCGAATAGCCAAGCCTCCAAGACCCAACACTCGCTCATACAAGGCTTTTGATTGGCCCCGCCTGACTCGATGGTCATTGGCACCATGAAGTAGCAGCATACTGGGCACGTCTGAGTGCAGCTGCCAGACAGGTTGTGACGAAGGGTATTGCCAGGCTGGCCCGAAGTAATGCCAGTGCATGGATTCAGAGAAAGGGTAAAAATAGTAAGGACCAGCTAAACCGATGAACCCTTTAATGAGGGACCCANCCCCGAGAGACCGGTTAATGGCCAATAAACCCGCCAGGTGAGCTCCCGCTGAATGCCCGGCCAAAACGATTTCACGTCCAGGGTATTCTGTCATGACCCAATCAAGCGCCTCGTTTGCGTCTTGATAGGTGTCAGCNAATCGCGCGNCTGGCCACTTCCTATAATCNGCGACNANCGCTGTAACGCCCAANCGAGCCAGTGCCTCCCCTACAAACCGATACTGAGANCGATGACCGCTCTGCCAGTTTCCGCCATAGANNAAAAGCGTCACCAACCNATCTGCGCTCGNGTCNCCATCGTAGANATCCANCATNAGTTGATGCTCTNTGCNNANAANNGCTTGCCTTGNTCGCATCGAGCCGGGGAACTCGACACTGTTAATTGCCAGCAAACCGGCGTGTTCAAGTGCGTTCATTGCGGCCCTTGTTCATGCCGACGCACACCATTGTCGACGATAATTTTTTCTCATTTTAAATGCTTTATGACCGTAGCGACTCCAAAACACTTGCTGTATTATCGCGCCACCATGCCCGCTAACCTTGCACACAACGCTGACCGATCATCGAAGACTGCTTGGATGATAGCTTGCGAAGATGCTCCTTCTTCGCTTGGCAGAGGACACAGCAAGGCAAACGAAAGTCCCTCACAGTCAGCGCCGAATGGTAGACCAAGCGCGCGTCAAATATCTCGCAGATTGGTCACGCACAGATTGGTTNAGGGGATCAACCACCTAGAGTCACTTGCTTCTCTAACCAGGTCTCATTCGCGCTGGATTGCAGCACTTGTCTTACTCATCGTTGGCCAGCACGCCAATGCCGAACTCCNCTGGCCAGACCCCGTTTATNCATCAGANGATGACATCGATATCATCATCGATGGGGAACTTACCGAATCAGAGTGGATGACCGCGAGAGTGTATCAAGACTTCAGCGTGATCTCACCGGACACCCTTGAGCCTGCACCTGAAAAAACCGAGATGTTCGTGTTTTACACCGAACGCGGAATGTACGTCGGTGCGCGTATGGAGCAAGCCAAAAGCGCATTTGTGGAACGCCTCAGCAGCCGCGATGACTTTCTTCAGCGCGACAGAATATCCGTCTCTATAGACGCCTCAGGCGAAGGTCTCTATGCGTATTGGTTTGCCATCAATCTCGGTGGCACGATGCAAGACGGTACGATATTGCCCGAAAGGCAATATTCCAGTAATTGGGACGGCCCTTGGCAGGGAGCAACTGCCCGGGGCGACACTTACTGGACCGCCGAGTTTTTTTTGCCGTGGACCATGATGACTCTTCCTTATCGCCCAACCGGCGAACGTACCATCGGCCTTTATTTCCAGCGGGCAGTCGCGGATGCCGGAATGGATTGGGGTTCCCCCGCTCTTCCCAGAACCCAAAGCACCTTTTTATCGGTTTTGCCACGGGTATCAATCGAGGGCGTCAACCCGAAGCAACAGTTCACCTTCTACCCTTATGCTTCCACAACCCTCGATGAATATGCTGGAGAAACCTCCGCAAAAGCCGGCTTTGACTTCTTTTGGCGGCCAACCACAGCGTTTCAGATCACCAGTTCCATCGCTCCCGACTTTGGCAACGTTGAATCNGATGAAGTGGTGGTGAACNTAACNAGCTANGANACATTTTTNTCAGAAAAAAGACCATTNTTNTTNGAAGGACAGGANATCTTTTCNACNTCACCGCGNGCCAATCCANNGNGGGGGCCNGGNGGCGGNGGNGGCTCNCCNACTACNCTCATCAACACACGNAGAATCGGNGCACCGCCNANGNCNCTNAANCTNGACGGNGTCGNNTTCAGCAGCATTGAATNNAACCAACCNAGNGAACTTCTNGGCGCAGCAAANGTNACNGGNCAGAACGGCGCNNTACGATACGGTGTGTTAACAGCNATAGAGGACGANACNAANCTGACAGGCACAGTAGACGGCAACACCCGACAGTTCGAGCAAGTGGGCCGCGATTTCATCGCAGCTCGGGTACTGTTNGAACAATCCGAGGGATCCGGACGCCGCGCNCTAGGCGCGCTGGTCACNGAGGTNGACCACCCCGTCGAAACCGCGCGAACAGCAGGCATCGACGCNCACTTCTTGAGTAACAATGGGCGGANGACGCTTGATGTTCAGACGCTCCANTCCGACNTAGANGGCACTCGTNGTGANGGNNTATTTGCTGATTTAACCTACCGNCCAAAGCGCGGCCTGCAACATAAAGTCACGGTCGATCACTTTGATGACACCCTCGACATCAATGATTTTGGCTTCCTCCGAAGAAACGACTTTCAAGGCTTCAGTTACAGCTTTGACCGTAGAGATTCAAATCGCGCTGGGCTGAAGGAACGAGTCGATAACCTCCGGATAAGGCGCTACGAGAACACAGCGGGTGAGGTCGTCCGCGAGGGATATTCCTTATCTCGAGAGTGGCGCTACTTGTCCAACAATGAACTTGAAATTGACCTCGACTTCTTCCCCGAGCGCTTTGAAGACAAAAACAGCGGAGGGAACGGCAGTTATCTACTTAACGATCGATTCCAGTTTGGTCTGAGATGGAGCAGCAACCCAGCACAGCCACTCAGNNTCTCGACGAACGTTCAACTCGAACAAGAGGACATTGGTGGCATGCTAAGGCGCTACACCACGCGATTGAACTATCAGCCCTCTGACCGTATCGCATTCAATCTATCACTCAGACACGAGACCCGNACCGGATGGTTGCTCCACTCAGGCGACCAAAACTTCACGCGATTTCAAGCCGAGACCTGGCGTCCCAATTTCGAGTTTTCTTATTTTCTATCGGCCCGTCAGCAAGCGCGCATCAGCTTGCAGTGGGTCGGTATCAAGGCATTCGAGCACGACCGNTTCGTACTCCCGGGAACAGGCCANTCACTGGCNCCTGTGCAAAANGCAGANAGTGATCGAGACTTCACCATCTCGCGCATGTCCTTTCANGCACGGTATCGATGGGAGCTTGCTCCNCTNTCTGACCTTTTCGTGGTNTACACGCGGGGCTCTAACGTTCCTAGCAATATCGCCCGGGGCTTTGGCGATCAATTCAGCGAAGCTTGGANGCAAGCGCTAGTTGACACGTTAGTCGTAAAGCTTCGCTACCGACTGGGTAACTGAGACCATAGATCTGGCGTGTTGGCCTGCGAGCAGTGCGATTAAACTGCCTGTTATTAGATGTCGTATCTACTCTTGATTCGCTCTGGTAATTTTTATGCATACCCCTCTTAAACTCGGGATTATTGGCGATGTCCATGCCGAACATCACCGCCTCACTCTGACACTAGATTACCTGTACGATCAGGGTATCAATCAAATCGCCTGCACCGGAGATCTGTCGGATGGGGTAGGTGATCTGGATGAGACGGTAGAAATCCTCATGGATCACAATGTCACTACCGTTGCGGGCAACCATGACCGGTGGCTGTTGACGGATCGAAGTCGACACGTCACCAATGCTCATCACCGATCCGACTTAAACAGCAAGACTCTCGACTACCTTGAGTCTTTACCAAAAACGCGAACGATAACAGTCGGGCAGCACGACGTTCTGTTATGCCATGGGATGGGAGACCAGGACCTCGCCAAAATTTGGCCAGGCACTGAAAGAATGCCTGTAGAGCGATCAAGCAGGCTGGATGACATTATTGATCAGGGCCGCTTTTCCTGGATTATCAACGGCCACGTCCACTTTCAGTCCGTCATTCCCTTCGAAACCGCTGTTCTCATTAATGCGGGAACGCTTGCTGGCAAGCGCTGGCCAGGCTTTTTGATTCTGGACCTAGCGTCTCAAACCATTGATGTGTTCTCTCTCGCCGATAATCAAGTGACCTTTAAAGGGACTAGGGATCTCAGCACGCTGCCAAGGACCTGGAAGAACACCCAGCATTTCGATGGCGACTGGGATCCGACATTTCTCATCGACACGACCGCCACTGCCGCCTAGCCGGGCAAAAGCATTTGTCCCTTTACTCGCTCCACTACGTTAGCGCTATCGGCGCTACTGTTACGAGTCGTGAACTTCAAGATTCACAGCATCGATAGAGATCGCCTGGCCTTTCTGAATGGATGCCTGGGCAGCCATACCCATCAGAACCGCCAAGAGGCCATCACGAAGTGTCACCTCGACGGGCGCACCGGACTTAACCGTTCGAGCAAATGCCTGATGAGCATAGTAAGTCGCTCCTTGATGCGCCCCAGCCGCTTTAATTTCACTCGGGAGCTCGATAATTTCGTGCACGGCCGTGGAACGCCTTGGATATAAATTGATTTGAGCTGGCGATTCCGACTGGCGAGGATGAGGGCCCGGAATATGAACATCCAGACGCGCCTCATCACCCGTCAAACTGATGTCCTGTTCAAACTTCGCCCCTTCTGCAAACATGCAGAGATCTAGAGTCGCCCGAGCGCCCCCATCAAACTCTACGATGACTAAGCCATGGTCCAGGATGTCCGGCGTCCCTTGCGAGTAGTGCTCATCTAAGTGATTGCACGCCTGCCCACCCGTCGCAAAGACCCGCACGGGATCTTGATCTAGAATCAATCGCATCAGATCAAAGAAATGACAGCACTTTTCGATAAAGGTCCCCCCTGAAAATCGATTAAATCGATTCCAGTCGTTGACCTTTTTTAAAAAGGGATAACGGTGCTCACGAATGGACAGTAAATGCTTAGCTCCGACGCCAGCACACTTGCCTAGAAATGCTTGCATCGCCGGCATAAACCTATACTCCATACCCACCCACAAGGGAGCCGCGCGCCCCTCGAACGTTTCAGCCAGGCGTTTCACGTCACCTATCTGGGTGCAAATCGGCTTTTCGCACAAGATCGCAAGATTAGGTTGCTCAGATAATGCGAGCAACTGGTCGGCGTGCTGAAAATTTGGCGTAGCGACGATAAGCGCATCCAGATTCTGCGCCAGCAAATCATCCAAGTTATGGGCCCTCACCGCGAGGGGCTCGATCACTTGCGCGCGATTGGCCATGCCCTCATCCGTATCCAAAAACGCTACGAGTTCAACCTCATCTAACAGGCGAAGATTACTCATATGTTCTTGGCCCATCATTCCTGCACCTAGCAGGCCGTAGCGAAGTTTTGTCATGTTGATCTCTTTTTTACCGAACGGTTCTCGCACAATAACAACTGAGTGCTTGGCTGTTAGACGCCTCCAATATTGTACCCGTCTAATCGAGGAACGGGCTCGAGGCAAGCTTTTCAAGGAGCGATAGCTCACCAAAGCGCAGCTAAT
>PBWF01000025.1 GCA_002728935.1 Gammaproteobacteria bacterium
TTCGCGGAGATGGCATTTGCCTTGGGGCTATTGGCGGCAGGGCTCAGCAGTGCGTTAACCGCGCCACTTGCTGCATCGCTTACCCTTGAAGGTGCCTTTCACAGGGATAGTCAGCCCTCGAGATGGCTGTTTCGTTGCACCTGGGCAGTAGTCCTGCTGTGTGGCGCTGGGTTTGCAGTGACCAGTCGCCAGCCTGTAGAGCTGATTCTCATCGCGCAGGTCACAAACGCGTTGCTGCTGCCCTTGC
This sequence comes from Gammaproteobacteria bacterium, assembly GCA_002728935.1. The sequence goes on from PBWF01000025.1 coordinate 248, forward strand.
TGGCCCTGATTTTGATTGTGCTGGCCGCGCGGACGAGCATCATGGGGCAGCACGCCAGTCGAGCGTGGCAAAGTGGGGTCGCAGTCTTAGCGGCCATGGTCTGCGGGTATTTGAGTGTTCAGCGTTTCCTTTGACCGCGGTTTGAGTTGGCCCACGCCATCCAAAAAATAAAAGTCGAGGAATAGCCTGTGGCGGAACCAGAATTGCCCCTAAGCGCTGGGCTTATTTGTACCCAGCTCCGCTCCAGCAAGGCTTTTCTTTTTTTGTTGCACGAGCAGTTTCGTTGGGACAGACGGGCCGCGCGAAGGTGGGCGCTGAGATCACTTTTTGAGTAGGTCTAATGCGCGGCGGAGAGTATATTCGAAGAAAGCCAGCTCCAACCGCACCGGTGGGTGGGCTTGGCATGAGGGTGGTGAGGAGACGGCGATGAATGGAAACGAATTGAGGGTGCGAATCGCGGCGCGTGAAGGTCGATTCGTTAAAGTTTGTTGCATCCAAAGTGTGGAGGAGGCCCGCCGCGCGATTGAAGCGGGTGCCGACGCTTTAGGATTAGTTGCAGCCATGCCCTCGGGGCCTGGTCCTATTCCCGATCCCCTGATTAGTGAGATTCTGAGTCAATTGCCAACAAGTATCTGCACGGTATTGCTGACCAGTGAGACGGGTGTCGATGACATATTGCGTCACCTTGAGCGTTGCCCAACAGAGGTTGTTCAAGTGGTTCGCGATATTGGTAGCAGCGCGTTGCAGGAACTAAAAGATGCGCGACCCGATGTCGCATGGATGCAAGTGGTACATGTGGATTCCAGTGCGGCGCTGGAGCGGGCCAAATTGGTGTGTGAAATCGCGGACGCTATTTTGCTCGATAGCGGACAGCCGCAAGCGAAAACGCCAACTTTGGGCGGCACAGGGCAGACTCATGATTGGACCATTTCAAAAGCGATCGTTGATGCGATGTCTATTCCTGTGGTCCTAGCCGGAGGTCTGCGACCGACCAATATAGCGAGTGCTTTATCCGATGTTGCACCCGCTGGGTTCGACCTATGCTCAGGCATTCGCGTTGAAGGGTTTCTCGATGACGCCAAGATGAGCGCGTTTTTCGATGCGTTGCGAGGCGCCCCCGCACCTCGGTAGCCTGGAACCTTTAGGATGATAGCGACGTCACTGTTGTTTGTTTACTGGTCTTAATATCAGCATTTTCTCGACGCATCGGTGATGTGAGGTCGGGCCGATGCTTTCGCACATCTCGAGATACCTGTGGTTGGTCCTCACGAGTTAGCAAGCGGGTCAACTAGGGTTTAAGTAACCATTCACGCTAAGTCGCACAATCTGGGAGCATCGAATCGCGCGAGAACCATCGCCGCAATCCAATAGTGAGTACTGTGGCCCAGAGCGCTCTAGATCGAGAAAGCCCTGAGCCCAAAAACAGCCCTGAGCCCGCAAGAAGCTATGTCCAAGCTCTAGCCTTAAAAATCTCTAGGCCCAGAAAGCGGTATGTCCATAGGCCTCAGGTTAATCCCTGGCCATATGACAGGTGCATCCCGCAGCTAAAGCGATCACTCCTCATCTTGTTCCGACGATTTGAATCCACCTATTTGACCCCTTTAACTTCGGTTTCCCGGTGCGTTAGCCTCTAACTGGTGTGTTATTGAATACAGAAGGGGGTGTCGATGGATATTGGGTTGTGTATCGCAAGTAACATTCTTGACGAGCAATACGTTATCAGCGCCGAGGCGCTTGGCTACTCCTACGCGTGGTTCGCCGATAGCCAAATGTTGTGGTCGGACTGTTACGCGACGTTGGCGCTTGCTGCTAAGAACACCTCAACTATTCGCTTAGGCACGGGGGTGGCTGTCTCTGGTACAAGGCCTGCTCCTGTAACGGCATCAAGCATCGCAACCATCAACGCGCTTGCTCCAGGCCGAACATTTCTGGGTGTAGGTTCAGGGAACACAGCGATGCGCGTGATGGGACTGCCACCGCAGCGGATCAAAGCATTCGATGAGTATGTGGGAACACTGAGGCCGCTGCTTCGAGGGGATGAGGCGCTATACCGAACAAGTGTTGGCGACCGGCCTATTCAGCACATCATGCCGGATCATGGGTTTGTTTCGTTTGAGGCGCCGATTCCGATGCATGTGTCTGGGTTTGGGCCGAAGTCTCTTGCGGTGGCTGGGCGGCAAGGAGATGGGGCCGTGCTCGGCTTACCGGCCTCCGGTGCGATGATGGAAAATACCTGGGCGATGCTTGCATCAGAGAACGACCGGCTCGACCGAGAGACGTTCTATACGACTGCGCTGACCGCCATCGGGGTCTTGGAGCCTGGTGAGTCGCCAAGCTCGCCGCGCATGATCGATCAATGCGGCGCAATGGCCATGGCGTCTATCCACTATGCCTATGACCAGTTCAGGAACTTTGGTCACCAGCCCCCTCACGCATTTGCNGACATNTGGGANGACTACACGGCACTNCTTGCGGATTACCCAAGCGATCGTGTCCACCAGCGCATTCATATGGGACACAATTGTTGGGTTGTNCCTGACGAACTNAAATTTCTAACGCCAGCGATNATGCAGCGAACTTGNCTGATTGGTACCCAGGATCAAGTGTTAGANCGCNTGCACGAGNTGCATCAAGCNGGCCTTAATCAAGTGATGAATCTNCCAAATTTTGANACCCGCTTTGANGTGCTGNAAGACATAGCAGCGCGNATTATTCAGCCCATCNATAGCTGGCGATGATCGAATGCTNCTGCGNCCGACTCAGAGTTGCTCTNGATGACGATTGGNGGCACCATCAGAGNNGAANAAGNAGGGGCACGTACGGGAGGACNTTATGTCAGAAGCCTATAAACCTTTAGACCCNGAGACCATGACTCGATCTCCGGGACTAACTTACCAAGAGCTCCTGGACCAAGATTCCAAACCAGTACCCGAGGTCCTGCGGCTCGAGTCGCCCATGCATATGGGATATCGGGAATACCCCGTGACGCGTTACACCTCTCGAGAGTGGCACGAGCGTGAAAAAGCATCACTCTGGAAAAAGGTATGGCAGTTCGCTTGCCGTGAAGAGGACATCCCTAATCCGGGTGATCATTATCGTTACGACATTGCGGGTATGTCGTTTCTGGTGGTTCGGACCGAGACGGGAGATCTGAAGTGCTATCCCAACGCTTGTCTGCACCGCGGACGTATGTTGAAGGAATTTGACGGCAACGCAAAAGAGCTGCGTTGCCCGTTTCATGGATTCTGCTGGAAGCTCGATGGCCAGCTGCAAGATATCCCAGCAGATTGGGATTTCCCGCACATTGATCAGGACACGTTTTCGCTGCCTGAAATACCGCTTGCCACTTGGGCCGGGTTTATTTTCATCAATCCTGATCAGGGCTGTGCGCCCTTCGATGACTTTATCAAGGATCTAGCTTCCCAATTCGAACGCTGGAACCTGGGCGGCCTATACAAGCAATGCCATGTGGCCAAAGTCATGCCGTGTAACTGGAAGATTGCGCAGGAAGCGTTTTGCGAGGCCTATCACGTCAATGCGACGCACCCACAAGTGATGCGCAGCATTGGCGATGTGAATAGCCAAGTGGATATTTGGGAAAACTGCGCGCGAGTGATTACGCCCGGAGCGACGCATAGCCCACTCTTGGATTCGGTTAGCAACGATGATCTGATGCGGGCGATGATGGATCTCGACCATGATGCGCCCGTCCCGCAAGTGCCAGATGGCTTCGGTCTGCGTCACTTTATGGCCGATCGAACCCGTGAAAATTTGCGGCCCATCGCTGGCGATCGTGTCGATATTTATACCGATGCGGAATTGATGGATTCCATCGATTACACGCTGTTCCCGAATTTTCATCCCTGGGGCGCGTTTAACGGCATCGTTTACCGCTTCCGGCCCAACGGGGACGATCACCGATCTGCGATCATGGAGTGCATTATGCTTGCCCCCTTCGAGGGAGAGCGTCCGCCGGCCGCGAAAGTGCATTGGCTAAAAGAGGATGAAAAGTTCTCAACTGTGCTTGGTTTCCTGGGCAAAGTGTTTGATCAAGACGCGTTTAATATGCCGAAAGTTCAGGCCGGACTAGAAACGACGTATCAGACCGGCATCGTTTTGTCCGGTTATCAAGAAAGCAAAGTGAGATGGTTGCATCACAAGCTAACAGAATGGGTAGGTGAGTAATGCCGAGTATCAAGCACCCCTTTGACCCTGACTCCCTGTACCAAGTTGATGAGGATGACAACATTCGAGTCACTAACGGCAATCAGTGGGGCGTCTTTACCAAAGAGGGCGTCCATTTGAGTGGCGAAATCCGCCAGGCAGATCCTCAGCTGTGCGTGTGGGTCGGGAATAACCCTGGTCAGGAAGGTCAACTGCGGTCGCCGGCAGTATCAGCCAAGCGCTCCTGAGTCTTGGGACGCCTCCATGACCCGCTGCCTTGGAACGCTGCTCGCTTGGCGGCGATGCTGGTTGGTTGTGTGGTGCGTTAGCTTTCCTCAAGTTTCATCAGCCAATGATCGAGATGCTCACGCCCAATACGACGCCGCGCTGAGCTGCGCGGTGTATCACCGGATGATCGCGGGTGCGCTGAAGGCGAGTGACGCCGGGGTGCTCGTCGATGATGCTGAGGTGCGCGCCGTTAATGCTTGGCGTGAGACCCAAGCGTTAGGTCGAACGCTCGGAATGGACGATGAGGCGCTCCAGTGGGACTGGAGCGATCAGCTGCAGGTGTTCAATCAGATGATCAATTTCAACTNTCGGAATATCCGCCAATTGAAAGTTCGCTACCAGGACCGATGCGCAGGTGAAGTGCCGGATTGAAGCGGCCTTCGTGTGCCCGGTTAGGCCGGCTGGCAGGACCATGGTTAGCTCGAGAAAGGCCTTTAAGTTGGCCATAGGGGGGAGAGTTGGGGCCCAGAATTAGGGTGATGAGCCGCTAATCTGGGCTAACTGGTCGATTGATCTAAACTGATTGGAGGCAACCAGTTTAGAAGTGCACAACACTATGAATTACGGTTTCGAGAGTCAGAACTGCTGAGCGAACACCTCATCATTGAACCCAACAAGCACCGTTTGCCCGGTTTTGATGGTGGGCGCTCGAAGGTTGCCNGTGGGGCCCAGCATATTCGCTATGGCCTCGTCTGAGAGCCCACCTTTGAGGTCAAATTCAGCGATCTTCTTGCCCTTCATAGCGATAAGCTTTTTCGCGGATCCGACGACGTCTGCGCAGTCCCCTGCTTGGAGTTTTCGGCTCGCAGGGACACTTTCCTTGATTTCTATACTATTGGCTTCCAAAAACTTGGATGCTTTGACACAGGTGGTTCATCCCTTACGGAAATAATACCAAGCGACCCCTTTGGCCATGATGGTTTCCTCTGTTGTTAATGAGATGGATTACGCAACTAAGAGCGTAACAGATCGCCTGCTGGGTCAGAAGCGTCACTTGAGGTAGCATGGAAGACCTCAACGAGTTCTGATCGGCATGGGCGTTCCGGTTGCCAAGACAGGCGCATTGCCTAGAGCCTTTGGGTGACTCAGTAAGATGTCGGATTCATTACGTCGAGTCGTCTGACTCCCTCGAAGCGACCAAATGAGAGGATTACCCAGGTTAAAGGGTGGTTGCCTTTGTTGGTGCCCTGACTGGAAGCTGGGGAAACCCCAAGAACAATACGAATCCTCCTGGATGGAAATAGGCAAATCACTGGCATGAGACATGGTTTGAAAATGATTGCGCGCACGACGGGTTGCTGCGCCTATCTTGCATCGCTCCGTTACTGGGTCGGTTTAATGGCGACCGTCGTCCTAGCCGGGTCCACAATGCCGATATCCGCTGACGCTCCTGAAGCAAGCGATGCCAGTGTGAGTCTACCTCTGATCCCTGAGTTGCCGAGGTCCATGGCTTGGAGTGCCTACAATCTTGGCACGACTGGGTATAACCAGGCCGTTGGTATAGCCAAGATGATGAAGGACCGGCACCGGGTGACGCTCCGCATCATCCCAGGTAAAAACGACGTTTCGAGGCTGCTCCCCCTGCGCGTTAATCGCGTGCAATTTTCCGCCAATGGGGTTGCGACCTATTTTGCGCAAGAGGGCGTCTTTCAGTTTGCATCAAAGCGCTGGGGGCCGATGCCGGTTCGTGTCGTGATGATGTCTGTCGGGCTTTCTAACCAGGCCATCGCTGTTGCCAATGATGGCCCAGTTCAAACGATCAATGATTTGAAGGAACGCCGTGTGCCCTGGGTGTTCGGTGCACCAGCGCTCAATATCTCAACTGAAGCGATCATGGCTTGCGGCGGATTGACCTGGGAGGATGTTGAGCGGATTGAATTCCCCGGTTACTCAGCCATGTGGAACGCGATGATTGATGGCCAGATTGATACGGCTTACGCGACCACTGTTTCTGGGCCGACGCGAAGACTCGAGGCATCACCGCAAGGTATTCGCTGGCTTACGATGCCTCATGAGGACAAGGTGTGCTGGGAGCGAGCGCATGCTGTGGCGCCCTACCTTGAACCGCATATTGCAACGCGAGGGGCTGCCATTACTGAATCAGTCCCGCACGAGGGCGGCACCTACCCTTATCCCGTGCTAACCACCTTAAAAGATCAAGATTCGGCGTTGGTTTACGCGATCACGGCGGCAATCCACCAAGGATATGACGATTACAAGGAGGCTGATCCAGGATCGGTGGGTTGGGCGCTGGACCGGCAGCGGTTTCAGTGGGTGGTGCCGTTTCACCCAGGTGCAATCGAATACTTCAAAGCGGTAGGGGTGTGGAGTCCGCTTGCTGATGCCCACCAAGTAGCGCTGGTCGAACGTCAAGAGGCGCTAGCTGAGGCTTGGCGCCTGTTCGCNCAGCGGCNCGACTTTGATGAGATGGATAAGCCTGCATTCGAGGACGCATGGATGCGGCATCGTAGCGAATACTTGGAAGGCAGGGGACTGAATCCTGTGTGGCGGCAATAAGGAATGACCATGCGATGGTCTGAGAAGACACTGCTCCCGTTGGCGGGCGGATTAGTGATGTTGCTTGTGATTGATCAGCTACGACTGTTTGGTAGGCCAATCACCAGTTTTTTCTTGAATGTTGAAACGCAATATTTCTACGCGCTTGTCGCGCTGCTCTTGCCCCTCGTTTTTCTCACGAAGCCGTCGCGATACCGGCTGGCGGATCAAACGCTTGCGGTTAGTAGTTTTGGAGCCTGTCTTTGGCTGCTCGCGCATGGGGAGCTGATTCTCGAAGAGGGGTGGGAGTTCATTGCGCCTGATCATGCGATTGTCGCGAGCCTGATCCTGTGGCTTGCGGTCCTGGAGGGGGTCAGGCGGGTCGCGGGCGTGGGCCTTCTGGCCATCACTGGATTGATCTCGTTTTACCCGCTTGTCGCAGACTGGATGCCAACATTGATCTCAGGCATGTCGATTGGCCTAAGAGAAACGGCGGCTTACCACGCTATGAGTAGTGAGAGTCTGATCGGTCTGCCGTTTCAAGCGTTCGCCCAAATCGTTATTGGCTTCCTCGTTTTTGGCGCGACGCTTCAAAGTTCCGGCGGGGGTCGTTTTTTTATCAATCTTGCATTCGCGACCCTAGGTCGGGTGCGGGGTGGATCAGCCAAAGTCGCGATCTTTGCGAGCGGGCTGATGGGATCGATGAGCGGTAGCGTGGTCACGAATGTGATGACCACGGGACAACTCACGATTCCGACCATGCGGGGTCAGGGTTATGCCCCGAAAACAGCGGCTGCNGTCGAAGCNTGTGCGTCAACGGGTGGTGTGTTACTGCCGCCGATCATGGGCTCCACCGCNTTNATTATGGCGACCTTTTTAGAACTGCCGTATGCCCAGGTTGCCTTTGCGGCGCTGATTCCGGCGCTGCTCTATTTCTTTGCACTGTTTTTACAACTTGATGCGCATGCCGCGAGACATGGATTGGTTGGGCTCCCCGAGTCCGACGTGCCAAGACTGCGGGATGTCTTGAAATCGGGTTGGCCGTTTTTGCTGTCGTTCGGGCTATTGGTCTTTTTCTTATTGGTGCTCCAACGAGAGACGCTGGCGCCGTGGCTCGCTAGCGCGGTGTTGCTGCTAATCAACCAAGTGCTTCCTGAACACCGATTAGACCGGTCGGGCTGGTTGAACTGGTCACGATCAATTGGANAGCTACTCATGGAGCTACTNACCATTTTGTGNGCGGTGGGNCTCATTGTCGGCGCNCTNTCGGTGACNGGGCTGTCTGGAACANTGGTNAACGANNTNCTCTTTGTGGCGGGTTCNGATGTGTTGATTNTGCTTTTGATGGGGGCGCTCACGAGCTTCGTCTTAGGCATTGGNCTCACTGTGACGGCAGCCTANGTGTTTNTAGCCATNGTNCTGGCNCCAGCACTGATTGGAGGNGGCTTNATGCCGCTCGCGGTNCATTTGTTCATTCTCTATTGGGGGATGTTGTCGTTCATTACGCCACCTGTTGCGNTGGGCGCTTTCTCTGCTGCCTCGATNGCCCAATCCAGTCCNATCGCCACGGGNTTCGAAGCGATGCGGCTAGGGGTTGCGATCTATNTGGTCCCTTTTCTTTTTGTGTTGAACCCNAGCNTNATNGGCTCTGGAGCCCTTGATGTGATGGCGANGGAGGTNCTGCGCACNGGATTNGCCATTGCTCTCGTTGCCTANGCNAGCCAGCGAGTCTTGCCCATCATGGGGGTCATCAGTTGGCNAAGTGCGGTGGCGGTTTTTTNAGTAGGCCTTTTGATNATGATGCCNGACCTTATGGTTGGTCGGCTTGGCCTTGANNCNTCNCANNTTTGGGCGATCGCTGGATCACTCATTGCNGGNGTNNTGGCTGTCGAGTGGGCGATGCGGCAGGCTGTCTCCCGAGNNCGCTGANTAAGGGCTNAGCGTTTCANCGAANAGNGCCTTGACNANNTCATCNGTAAGGCCAGCCCCGACTNTTTTGATCAATGCNTCAGTATCAAGGTCACTCGACTCTTGNTAGAGCGCNCCTTGAANCGCAAATTCTAATCGGTCNAGTTGTTTAACNAAGCGCGCTTCCANCGTNTCTTGAGCCTCGTATTCCAGCCAGTCGGCNTTGAGGGCTGTGGAATCTGGGAAGNGCGCGAGGATGGCATCGACTGCTTTCTCCTCGCGCGCCACTTTTTCTGGCTTCGGGACGTTGTCAAGAGGGGTTAGATCTCCGACGTGGGCCTCTCCTAAATCGTGAATGAGGGCAAGCCGTAGTACTTTCTCGAGATTAAGTGATGGGACGTCACGCCCAATTAGTAGCGCTAGCATAGCAACGCCAAAGCTGTGCTCCGCAACTGATTCGCAATGGCGATCGCTGAGTCCTCGCTCAAGCCATCCTTTGCGGTAGGTTTGTTTGAGATGCAAAACCTGAAACCAGCCCGCAAGCCAGTCTGAAGGGGTTCGATTGGATCGATCGAGGCGTTCAAACTTCTCGGTGCGCATGCTGCCTCCCTGGGTTTGAGCGCGGATCATGAAGCATGGGGTCACCCTTCGCAACAGATGCATTCCAAACCATGAGTCGAAGCGTTGGTCAGATGCGTATGTGAACTAAATGAAGTAGAAACGCTGATTTAACTGGGCATACCTGATACGCCCTGCAGCGGCCCCGCCGCTGTCGGTTGAGAAAGCAGCGGCTCCGCCATTAAACGCGGTGAAATCGGGAAGAGCAGACGATGCCGGCAGAAACCAATGAGCAGCGGCAAAGCAGGACGAGACGTCGGCCCAAAAAAGGTGTGTGCGCGACCTGTCAGCAAGAGCGCTCGCTCACCTTTCATCACCTGATTCCTAAAAAGCTTCACCGTAGGAACCACTTCAAGCGAAGCTACAGCAAAGAAGCGCTGTCACAGGGAGTCTATGTCTGCAGGCCTTGTCACGACGGGATCCATCGGTTGTTTGATGAGATGACCCTGGCTAAACAATTCGCTTCGCTATCTGCCCTCTTAGCGGATGAATCGCTGGGCAGGCATTTTGGCTGGGTCGCGAAGCAGCGAAGACAATCCTGATTGAACTTGTTCAAATGGGGTTTGTGAATGCCCCCAGTGTGGCTTCGGTCAGTTCAAGGAGTAGATTGGGTTCGAGTCCGATCTCAATGCCTCTGCGCCCTGCGCTAACGTAAATCATAGAGTGCCGAATGACGGTCTCGCTAACAAAGGTGGGTAAGCGCTGTTTTTGAGCGAGGGGGCTGATGCCGCCGATGAGATAGCCGGTAGTTGACTCCGCTTTCTTCGCGTCTAAGAGTTCAGCTTTTTTTGCGGCGGCAAGTTTTGCGAGTGCTTTGGGATTGATCGCCTCGCTCGCCGCGGCAATGGCAACGATTTGCACGCCAGTATTCAGCCGCCAGAGTAAGGTCTTGAAGATTTGATCGGCGGGAATATTGAGTGCAGTAGCAGCGGCTTGGGCGTAGTTTCTCTCGTTCGCAGGGTGATCAAACGTGCGCAAGTCATACGAATGACCTAATTGATTCAGCAGTTCAATAGCAGGTGTCATGGCCTCTAATGCTTCACAAAAACGGTGAGTCTAACCGCTACACCACTTAATCGCCTGTTTCATTGTGGTCCAATCGACTGGGTGTGGCCTTGTTCTTCGCGTGCGCGGGCCTGATCAAGCCGTGCTGTTCATTTCGCTAGCACGATTGTCACGTGTCCCACTGCTCACTCATCCTCCGGGCTGCTTGTTCCATGAAGCAAGCAAGGCGACGAGGCGTAGCGGTCAGTTTGAGATACTATGTCGCGATGACAGGAGGGGACCGATATGGCCGGGATTACCAAGGCATCAGACGAATTAGGAGAGATAGCGGGGGAAGCGATGAGTCTGGGGCCTAGGCGCGGTGCCGGATGGATGGCGCTGCTGACGACGTGTTTTATCGGCGCCTCGATTGCGGACGTATCACTGCCGTCATCCGAGGACGGCCTTGAACCAAGCACTGGTGATGAACAGCCGGCTTGGGACGTAGATGCGCCGGCCTTTTCCGCGGAATCGAAAACTGTCCCGATTGATGTGCGTTCCGGGACTTGGATGAATTTGGACGTTTCACCCTCAGGCGACCAGATCGTCTTCGATTTGTTAGGCGATCTCTATTTGCTACCGATAGAAGGTGGACAAGCGACCTCCATAACGGGTGGTCTAGCTTGGGATATGCAGCCGACTTTTAGCCCGGATGGGTCGCACATTGCGTTCACGTCCGATCGCGCCGGGGGCGACAACATCTGGACCGTAGGCGTCAGTGATGGCGTACTGCGGCAGGTCACAGACGAATCTTTTAGATTGATGAACAACCCAGCCTGGCATCCGGACGGTAAGCGTCTTGTTGCCAAGAAACACTTCACCACGTCTCGCTCACTCGGTACCGGTGAGATCTGGATGTACGATTTGGCCGGTGACAAGCCGTTACAAGGAGTGCAACTCGTTGCGCGGCAAAGCCCTAACTATCAAAAGGAACTGGGTGAGCCCGTCATCACGCCCTCAGGCGAGCATTTGTATTACACCCATGCGGCGTCGAGTGGCAGCACTTTTATCTATCATGAAGACAGTCACGGCGAGCTCTTTGAGATCCGCTCTCTCTCTCTTGTGGATGGTGAGACCGACACCGTTGCCGGGGGGTATGGCGGCGCGGTTCGCGCGGTCCCTTCACCAAGCGGTAATTACTTGGCGTACGTAAAGCGGGTTCGCGCCGAATCAAGATTGTTTGTAAAGGATCTCAAACAGGATACCGAGCGAATGCTCGTGTCTGAGCTCGACCCTGATATGCAGGAGACTTGGGGCGTCTATGGTCTTTACCCGAATTTCGAGTGGTTACCCGCTGACGCAGGATTGGTTTACTGGGCCAAAGGCAAACTATGGCGAGTGACCTTTCCTTCAGGAGAAATCACCGAAATACCGTTCCACGTCGAGGATGAGCGCACCATCTTCGACGCTCCAAGACCGCGGGTGGCTGTAGGGGAGCCCACCTTCACCACACAAATGGTCCGATTTGCTCGAACCTCGCCGTCGGGTGAAGCCGTGGTCTTTGAATCGTTAGGAAAGTTGTGGCTAAAACGGGCTGATGCCTCTCCTAAGCCGCTGACTAACCATGACAGCGCGCGACACGAGTACTCGCCCGTGTGGGCACCCGATGGCAAG
>PBWF01000026.1 GCA_002728935.1 Gammaproteobacteria bacterium
TCAAAGGCAACATGGCGCTGTACATTGGCGGAATGGGGGCCAGAGATAAAAACTTCTATAACGATTACTGTAAAGCCCTAGGGTTTGAAGATGCTGCGGTCAAAATCCAGGATCTCTATCTATCGGGTAAGAAAGATGAGGCTATGGCCGCGGTGCCCGACGAACTGGTCGATGCTTGCCATCTTGTAGGACCGACCGAGCATATCCGTGGGCAGTTAGCACGCTGGAAAGAAGCGGGTGCCAATGGGATTGTTGGGTCGATGCTGATCGGCTCGGGACAATCTGAGGCGCTCAAAGTGATCGCTGAGGAAATTCTCTAAGCCTGCGTGCTGATCGTCGAGGAACGTTTTTGAGTTACACCATTCATCCTGTGGATGGGATTCAGCAGATCGGGTCCGAATCGTGGACGCGATTTGCTGAACCGCCTTCCACTCCCGTTGACCCTTTTCTAACCTATCCCTTCCTGAAGGCGCTTGAGGACAGCGAATCGGTCGGCGCGAGTGCTGGCTGGGTGCCCTATCATCTTCAGGTGAAAGACGCCGAGGGCGCAGTGCAGGGCGTCATGCCGCTCTACCTAAAGGGTCACTCCCAGGGCGANTATATCTTTGACTACAGCTGGGCCGATGCGTTTGAACGAGCGGGCGGTAGATATTATCCCAAGCTCCTGAGTGCCATCCCTTTTACTCCNGCGACTGGCCGTCGTTTGCTGGCACTNGATCTTGAAGCCGAAGCTGCGCTCGCTCGGGGAGCTCAGCAGATNGCTGATCATCACGANATNAGCTCGGTGCANATCAATTTCCTTAACCAGGACGCTTGGTCACGGCTCGGTAGCGAGGGATGGCTNAGGAGAACGCACAAGCAGTACCACTGGCAAAATCCCGGGTACGATTCTTTCGACGCTTTTCTAGCAGAGCTCTCTAGTAAGAAGCGAAAAAATATCCGGAGAGAGCGCCGTGATGCGGTGAAGGATGGAGTTGAGATTGAGCGGCTAACCGGAGANATGATCACCGAGACGCATTGGGATCACTTTTATCGGTTTTATATTGATACTGGGAATAGGAAATGGGGGTCGCCTTACCTCACTCGATCTTTTTTCTCCCATATCGGTGAAACCATGTCGGACCGGGTCCTACTTGTGATGTGTCGGGCCGACGGTCGCTACATTGCAGGCGCGATCAACTTTATTGGTGACGAGTGCCTCTTCGGACGAAATTGGGGGTGTATAGAACACCGGCCTTTTTTGCACTTTGAGATCTGTTATTACCAGGCCATCGAATTCGCCATTGAGCATGGTTTGAAGCGGGTTGAGGCAGGAGCCCAGGGAGAGCATAAATTGGCGCGGGGGTANCTGCCGAGTGAGACCTACAGCGCGCATTACATTGCTCACTCAGGGTTTAAAGCGGCTGTGGATCGTTTCCTCGGTGAAGAGCGTGCTCATATTGCTGAGGAGATTGATTACTTGGAGCAATTCTCTCCGTTTAAAGCTCGGTCCTAGGCGGCAAGGATTTAACCCAAGGTTTGGGAGCTTTCAAAGGTCGATCGTTGAGGCAATCGGGTCGGCCCATTTGGTCTAGTCGCGGTAGAATGGGTTNGCCCCAGAGTTGGGTTAACCATAGCTTCCTGAAACCATGGAAAGGTGTTAACAACCAAACGATGAGCATCAGGACCGAAGTGTCATCCGTGGAGTAAGCGTGACAACGATGCCACTCACAGAGCCAGGATTGAGAACATGATCGAGCAATCTCTACCGCGGACGACAGCGCTTGTGACGGGCGCATCCAGGGGCATTGGCGCCGCTATCGCCTTCCAACTAGCAGAGCGGGGTCTTCGACTGATTCTGGTGGCTCGAGGCCAGGATTCGCTTGATCAACTCGCTGCGTCACTGCCAGAGGCTGCGGCGGTCGATACGCTGACAGTTGATTTGTCGGAGTCAGATGGGGCCTTCAGACTGCTTCAGTTAGTCAATGATCGAGAGATCGACATACTGATCAACAACGCAGGTGGTGCGCCAAATCAATCTTTTATGGAAACNGATGCTGACCAAGTGCAGCGCCTTATTCAGCTAAATGTGACGGCACCCACCCAATTAATGCACGGGCTCATCCCTTCAATGAAGGTTCGGAGGAGGGGGCGAATTCTCAATGTCGCGTCGATGGGCGCGTTCCACCCAGTACCNGGGCTTGCCCAGTACGGTGCAGCTAAAGCTTACCTTTTGCTTTTAACCGAAGCATTGAGTGAGGAGCTTAGAGGGACCGGGGTGAGNTTGACGGCACTTTGNCCGGGCGTTACTAGAACCGAATTAGTAGCAGAACTGCCGCTCGAGGACTTGCCTGAGCAGTTGGTGAAGTCCCCGGGTTATGTGGCTCGAGCCGGATTGGAAGCCATGTTTAACCAGGAAGTGGTTTGCGTCCCCGGGCGACTGAACCAAGCTGCACTTGCGGCGTCAAAAATTNCACCGAGGCCGGTGATGCGTGCACTGGGCGGATTGTTTCAAAAGTGGTCCAATCAGGGATCAGCGTAGGTGCAGTGTCGATCGCGGCGCACCATGCGGTCCGAAAGCATTGTCGACCAGAAGCAAGAGTGAGCAAGGGTGAGCGGGCTAAAGGGACAAAAACGCTTTGTGCCAAATGACCCGTCCGCGCGAGAAGTAAGAGAGGATCGAGCATGATAGATATTCGCCCCAATCCCGACGAGGTTGATGCCGNATGGTTGACCGAGGTGGTTGCGAAGCGCGGATTCACCGGTGAAGTTACTGACTTCAAGGCAGAGTCTATCGGTACCGGCCAAGTCGGGCAAAATGTTCGATTTTCATTGGTCGGTGAGAATATTCCGTCGTCGATCGTGGGAAAGTTTCCGTCGATTGATCCTGTGAGTCGGCAAACGGGGATAGAACAAAATAACTACAATCGGGAAGTGNTGTTCTACCAATCGATTCAGCCCACGGTGAAGGTTCAAACGCCAATCATCTTTCACACCGATATTGACCTGGCGAGTCATGAGTTTGTGTTGATGATGGAGGACCTTGCGCCAGGAAAGCAGGGTAATCAGTTGACGGGATGCTCTGCAGATGATGCCGCGATGGCGCTCGAGCAGTTAGCGCATTTACAGGGGCCGCGGTGGGCAGATGAAGACTTGAGTCGCGAGCCGCTTTTAGGAGGTGGCACTGACCGCCAAGACACGACTGCGCTTCATGACTTTTACGCGATGCTGACGCCTGGCTACCTGGAAAGATACCAGTCGCGCCTTTCGGCTGAGGAACTCGATGCGACAGGGCGTTTACTCCCCTATCTTCAAACNTATCAGAAGATTTACGAAGGTCAGCCGCTAGCACTTGTTCATGGTGATTATCGTCTAGACAACATGATGTTCGGCGGGCCTTATCCACTCACTGTAGTTGATTGGCAAAGCTATTTTATGGGTTGTCCGATTCAGGATGTGAGCTACTTCATGGGCACNTCACTCACGACGGATGTTCGCCGAAGAGAAGAGNGGGCGCTTATCAAGCATTACCTTGATGTCCTAAATCACTATGGTGCAGATCTGTCATTCGACGATTGCTTTCGGTACTACGTTAATTTCGCCCCAGCGGGGATGATCATGGCTTTGATCGCATCGATGATCGTCGGGGAAACCGAGAGAGGGAATGACATGTTTATGGTGATGGCAAAAGGCAGCATCGCGCTCTGCCTTGACCATGAGCGGCTATAACGGAGCTTGGTGGGGAGGGACCAAGTCCAAGCTCAGCAATAAAATGGACGCTCGAGTCAAGGTCGTGTCAGCCCAAGACCTCTGGATTAATGTGCCAGGCGGCAAGCATATGAAGAGTGACTAGGCGGTAATCAGGAATCGTTCGGCTAGCGCTTATTGAGGGAGTTTCAGCATTAGCGAAGGAGTGAGGCTTCGATAACGATAAGTGTGAGGTAAAGACTGGATTTGGCGTGCTGGTAACGTTCTTTTCGAGCGTTAAGCGGCGCGGGCTCACTGCAAGCGGATTGCTAGCTCCTCATCGCCTCGCCCTGAAAGGGTATATCGATAAGCAAGTGTGATCCTCTTTGGTAAAAAAAGTGATGGAAAGTTTTGTCACCCCACACTGCTTGGTGACGGCAAAACGGTTGAGCACCGAATGGAAGGGGGCTGCAGCCAGCAGTGAAGGCTACCTCAGCTTGATGGGTCCGCCGCTTATCAAACGATGATGGACAGCGAATGTTTCAAGGGAATTCAAGAGAACTTCCGCCCTTTGGCGAAACACTCGGAATGGATTGGATCGAAACCGATTCGAGTGAGGTGTGTTTGCGTTTGGGTGTCAGTGACCAAGTGAAATTAACAGCGGAGTCGGATCTTTTTCATCCAGGAGCGATACTTGCCACCTTAGACAACGCTTGCGGTTGGTGTATTCGTCAGCACGCTAGCTATGTTGACGGAACATCAATGGCCACGCTGAACCTTCGGGTCGATTGGTTAGCTCGAGCATCGATGACGGAGTCGCTGCTCGTGACTGCTCGTTGTGAGAGCTACGCTGATGACGTAGCCCACGTTCGAGGCGAAGCTTTTTTTCCCTCGAGTGGGAAGAAAGTCGCGGTCGTTCAAGCGACATTTATGCTTGGGACTCCGAATACTCCTCGGGATGGGGCATCCAATGGGCAGGATAGGGCGGATGACCATGAGTAATCCTTTGCCCGCGCGCATCAAAGCCCTCCTTGAATCAGATCCTTATGCTGGTGTGCTTGGTCTGTCGGTGAGCGTCATTGACGGCGCTATTCAGACGAAATCAGAAACAAGTCACTCTCTAGTGGGGAACATTAATCTACCGGCATTGCATGGGGGCGTAGTAGGAAGTTTGATGATGCTCACTGCGTCCCTTGAACTGCACTATCAGTTGGATAGCAACCAGTCAGCCATGCTGCTCGACATGGATGTGGACTACCTTCGTAGCGGTAGGGTGATCCCGACGTATGGGCGGGCCGACATCCTGAGGCTGGGCAGAAGGACGGCGACAATGACGGCTACATTGTGGCAAGAGGACAAAAATCGGCCGATTGCTTTCAGTCGAATGTCGTTTCTTGTAAGGGCGCAGGGCGATGAGTCACCTGCACTTGGTTGAACTAATCCGTGACTGCACCTAGCGAGGCCGAGCTAACGAGGTGGGCGTACTTGGCTAAAACACCTCGGTCGGTGTAAGGCTTCGGCTGCTGCCAGTTCTCCCTTCGGCGTTCTAGCGTGTCATCGTCAATCACGACAGAAATGGTTTGGGCTTCAGCATCAATCTCAATCTCGTCACCGTCCTCGAGGAGGGCAATGGGTCCACCTTCAAATGCTTCGGGGGTGATGTGACCAATGACAAAACCGTGCGAGCCTCCGGAGAATCGACCATCTGTAATGAGCGCCACCTCCTGAGATAATCCTCTGCCATTAATCGCCGACGTAGGTGACAGCATCTCACGCATGCCGGGGCCTCCTTTTGGCCCTTCGTAGCGAACGACGACGACGTCACCCGAGACAACCGTGCCGTCAAGAATGGCAGTAAGGGCCGCTTCTTCACCATGGAAGCAGCGGGCGTGTCCTTTAAAGGTTAATCCCTCATGGCCTGTAATTTTAGCGACGCCGCCCTCTGGCGCGAGATTGCCCTTTAGCACGATGAGATGACTATCTTTTTTAATGGGATCAGATAGGGGACGGATGATTTTTTGATCCGCAGGGTAAGGCGCCACCGATGCAAGGTTGCTTGCCATAGTTTCGCCCGTCACCGTCAGACAGTCGCCGTGGAGGAACCCCTCTTCAAGCAGAGTTTTCATGAGCGGTTGAATGCCTCCGATATCAATTAGCTCGCTCATGGCATATTTGCCGGCTGGACGCATGTCGGCAAGGACCGGTACTCGTGCACCGATCCGGGTGAAGTCATCGATGGAGAGTGGTATGCCGGCAGCATGGGCGATCGCGAGTAGGTGTAGCACAGCGTTTGTAGAGCCCTCAAGGGCAATCGTTACTGTAATCGCATTCTCAAAGGCCTCTCGACTCAAGATATCAGAAGGTTTGATCCCTCGCTCAATCAGACGAACCACTGCTTCTCCCGCGGCCAGGCAGTCCTTTCGCTTTTGGTCTGATACCGCTTCTTGGGCTGACGAGTTGGGGAGTGATAAGCCAAGAGCTTCGATGGCGGATGCCATGGTGTTCGCGGTGTACATGCCACCACAGGAACCCGGGCCTGGGATGGACGTTGCCTCTATGTCCTTAAGCGCAATCTCAGACAAATTCCCAGCGGCGTATTGGCCAACTGCCTCAAAGACGGAGACAACGTCGCGGCGATCTTTACCAGGTTGAATGGTCCCGCCATAAACGAACACGCTGGGTCGATCTAATCTTGCCATCGCCATGGCGCACCCTGGCATGTTCTTATCGCAGCCCCCAATGGCAACAAACCCGTCGAATCCTTGACCCGCTACGACGGTTTCTATGGAGTCTGCGATGACCTCGCGCGAGACCAGCGAGTAGCGCATGCCTGGAGAACCCATAGAAATGCCATCACTAATGGTAATGGTGTTGAACGTGATTGCTTTTGCTGCTCCGTCCTCGACGCCAATAGCTGCGGCCTCGGCAAGCTCATTGATGTGCACGTTACACGGTGTGAGATTGCTCCAGGTCGAGGCAATGCCCACTTGGGGTTTAGAGAAATCCGCTTCGGTAAATCCAACTGCGTGGAGCATAGCCCTCGCCGCAGCCTTCTCGAGTCCGTCGACAACTTGAGAGGAATAAGGTCGGTTGGACGGTTTGCTCATGGCAGTTCCTTGTTAGCGGTCGGAAAGGTGAGGGGAAAATAGCATAAGTCGATCATCGCATCGACAATGGTGATGCACAGCGCGCCAAAAGGAATGATTGCTTTTTTGTTTGAAGGCGGACGCGCATAATGTCTGGTGGAGGGGAATGATGTCTAATTTTTCCAAGACGCTATTGTCCAAAGATGTGATCGCGCTCGCGTGTGGTGCCATGATCGGGTGGAGCTGGGTGCTCTTAACCGGTGAGTGGATTCTCCGTGCGGGTATCGCAGGCGCTGCCTTGGCCTTCATCGCGGGGTCATTTGTCGTCATGTTGATTGGACTCACGTATGCCGAGCTAGCCTCAATGATGCCAAAGGTCGGTGGCGAGCATCAGTACACATTACGGGCACTAGGCTATACGCCGTCATTTTTGGCGAGCTGGGCCGTCGTGACGGCTTACGTCACAGTCTGTGTCTTCGAAGCAGCAGCGCTACCAACGGCATTGGAGTATCTCTTCCCGCAATTGCGCACGGGATTGATGTGGACGGTGGGCGATGAAGGGGTTTACTTTGGTTTTGTATGGATCGGTTGCCTAGCTTCAGTGATCATGACTTGGATTAATTTGCGTGGCATTGCGTTTGCGGCATTCATCCAAGGGTTGATTACCTTGGGTTTCGTATCGGTTGGCCTCTGTTTTTTGGTTGGTGCGCCTTGGTCCGTGGCTTTCGACACAACAACCAGCACCCCAATGGAATGGGCAGGCATGCTCAGCGTCTTGGTGATGGTTCCAGCACTGTTGGTTGGCTTTGATGTCATTCCTCAATCAGCGGAGGAGATTAATTTGCCCGCTCGGCGCATCGGTTTGCTGCTGGTGGTTTCGGTTGCTTTAGCCGGGCTTTGGTATGTAGCGATTACTGTAGCCGTTGGTGTTTCCTTGCCAGGGGCGCAACTCGAAAGTTCCCGTATGGCGACCGCTGATGCGATGGCCTCAGTATGGGGCGCCCCGATTTGGGGGCAGATCATGCTGATCGCAGGTGTGCTTGGTATTCTGAGCAGCTGGAACGCCTTCATCATCGGGGGCAGTCGGGTCATCTACGCGCTCGCCGAATCGGGCATGATCCCTAGAGTCTTTGCTTCGATGCATCCTCGGTATCAAACACCGCACGTCGCCATACTNAGTATCGGCGTCCTGTGCTTTTTCGCTCCCTTGTTTGGTCGGGAAATTTTGGTTTGGCTTGTGAATGCGGGCAGTTTCGCCATTGTNATTGCTTACCTTTTTGTTGTGGTCTCGTTCATAGCGCTTCGCGTGAAAGCACCTGAACATTCACGACCGTTTCGGGTCCCCTTTGGGATACCACTTGGTATCGTGACTCTGGTGTTGACGCTCGGATTATTGACGCTTTATCTGCCCGGTAGCCCAGCCGCGCTGCTCTGGCCAGAGGAGTGGGGGATGGTGCTTTTCTCGATCATGGTTGGGTCAGTCCTCTACCGGAAGCAGTCGTCGAAATAAGGTCAAGGCTTATCGCTCTCACAGGTTGCTAAGGGACGCTAGCAATCCTATGCTACGGGCGGGTTGCGCCAATCGAGCGGCGTAAAGGTTAGGTAAAGCGCCAGTCTGAGCGTAATAAGGGAGAGGGGTACTAAATATGGCGGATGTTTACATTGTTGAGGCTTGCAGGAGCCCCATCGGCAAACGAGGGAAGGGACTTGCAGGCCTAAAGCCGGCTGATCTGTTGGGTAAGATTCAGGTTGCAGCGCTTGAGCGCGCGGGTCTTGACCCTATGGATGTGGATCAGGTCGTGGGTGGTTGCGTCTCGCAAGTCGGTGAACAGACCTTCAATATCGCCCGGATTGCGTGGTTGTCTCAAGGACTTCCCCTTGAGGTGGCCTCGACAACGGTTGATGCGCAATGTGGTTCGAGTCAACAAGCAACCTCCATGGCGGCGTCTATGGTTGGTGCCGGTATTGAAGATGTGGTGATGAGCTGTGGCATCGAAATGATGAGTCGCGTGCCACTGGGATCGGCAATGAAAGATGGCTCCCCAATGGGTGAGAGTTATTCCAATCACTACCAACCAACCAGTCAATTCATGGGTGCCGCGATGATTGCCGAGGAGTACCAAATCACCCGGCAAGACACCGATCAGTTTGGTTTGGAGAGTCAGCAAAAGGCGATCCGAGCATGGGAAGAGGGTCGATTTGATCGTGAAGTGGTAGCCATTGAGGCTCCCATTCTTAACGAAAAATTTGAGCCAACAGGTGAGACTCGAACCGTGACGAAGGATGAAGGGTTAAGGGAAACAACCCTTGAGTCGCTGGGAGGACTAGAGCCAGTGCCCGGTCAGGCAATCCACACCGCTGGCTCCTCGTCACAGGTCTCTGACGGTGCGGCTGCGGTGATTATGGCGAGTGGCGACGCGTGCGAGCGGCTAGGCCTCAAGCCCAGAGCAAAGATTGTTGCGACAACGCTGGTTGGGGTCGATCCAGTGACGATGCTGAAGGGACCAATCCCTGCATCGAGAAAAGTGCTTGAACGTGCAGGGCTATCGCTGGAGGATATTGATGTATTTGAAGTCAATGAAGCTTTTGCCTCTGTTGTCATGGCCTGGGAGAAAGATCTCGGGGTTGATCATGAGAAGGTGAATGTGAATGGTGGTGCTATCGCTCTTGGTCACCCTACTGGCAGCACCGGTGCTCGGTTAATTACCACAGCGCTGCATGAATTGGAGCGAATAGATGGTCGCTATGCGTTGATCGCAATGTGCTGCGGCGGGGGCCTTGGTACAGGGACTATTATCGAGCGACTGACAGACTAAGTCGCAGAAAGTTGTACACAGAAAAAGCCGAGGCATTCGCCTTGGCTTTTTTGTGAGTATCTATCGTGAACAAAGCGGTTCCTAGAGGGAGCGCTTTGACGATGAGCGCTAGCCCAGATTCACGAGATTTGCGCTAGGTCTTCGTCTAGCCGCGTTGATTAGCGTCCCGTTAACTAGGCGACGCCGACGCTAGCCTCAACTAGCCGGGCTTCTAGCTGTTTAAGTTCTTCATATAAGGCGGCTGGCACTCGGTCACCGAAACTCTTGTAATAGTCTTCAATGAGGGGTAGTTCACTTTGCCAACCATCTATATCGACCTTGAGCAGCGTAGCGATGTCTGTTTCCGATAGTGAGAGGCCGTCAAAATTTAAGCCGTCAAGGGTTGGTAAACGTCCGATTGGCGTATCAATGGCATCAGCGGTTCCCTCACAACGCTTAAAGATCCACTCGAGAACTCGAGAATTCTCTCCGAATCCGGGCCATACAAAACCGCCGTCTTCGTCTTTCCTAAACCAATTGACATAAAATATCTTGGGAAGCTGTGCAGCTTCTTTCGCGCCGATATTGATCCAATGCTGCCAATAGTCGGCCATGTTGTAACCACAAAACGGCAACATCGCCATGGGATCGCGACGCAGTTCGCCGATAGCGCCTGCTGCCGCGGCCGTTTTCTCGGATGCAACAATAGAACCAAAGAAAGTGCCTTGATTCCAGGAGTGCGCTTCATTAACAAGCGGTACCACGCTCGCTCTGCGACCGCCAAACAAGATTGCGCTGATGGGTACACCCGCTAAGTCTTCCCATTCATCTGCAATGGCCGGGCACTGGGCCGCTGAGACTGTAAAACGTGCATTGGGGTGGGCGGCGTCTGTTCCAGAATTTGGCGTCCAGTCGTTGCCACGCCAATCGATCAAATGGGCTGGCGGCTCGTCTGTCAATCCTTCCCACCAAACGTCGCCTTCGTCCGTTTCAGCAACATTGGTGAAGATACAGTTTTCTGTGAGGGTCATAATGGCGTTGGGATTAGTATCCATGCCCGTACCAGGAGCGACGCCAAAGAAACCAGCTTCAGGATTAATTGCGTAGAGCTGGCCGTCATCACCAAATTTCATCCAACAGATGTCATCACCAACCGTTTCNACNGNCCANCCNNNNATGGTNGGGANCANCATNGCNAGATTNGTNTTNCCACANGCGCTTGGAAAGGCCCCCGCGATGTACTTTGATTCTCCCTCAGGGCTGGTCAGCTTTAGAATAAGCATGTGCTCCGCCATCCAACCTTGATCGCGAGCCATGCAGGAAGCAATCCGAAGGGCGAAGCATTTCTTACCAAGCAAGGCATTGCCACCGTATCCACTGCCATAAGACATGATAAGCCGATCCGTGGGGAAATGGATGATCAGAATATTGTCCGGGTTGCAGGGCCAGGGCACGTCCTCCTC
>PBWF01000027.1 GCA_002728935.1 Gammaproteobacteria bacterium
CTTTTTTCGCAGGCGCTTTAGCAGCGGTTGTTTTTTTAGCGGCTACTTTTTTAGCCGGTGCTTTTTTCGCAGGCGCTTTAGTGGCGGCTGTTTTTTTGGCGGCTACTTTTTTAGCTGTGGTCTTTTTTGCTGGTGCTTTTGAAGTGGTGGTTGTCGACGCAGCTGTTTTTGTTTTCTTAACAGATGCTTGCTTGTTAGAACGAGTTTTGGTCGTCACAGGCTTTTTTGCTCCCGTCGGGGCAGCGTTCTTTTTTGCTGCAGGTTTGGCCTTTGCTGATGTTTTTTTGGGTGCAGGCTGCTTCGACGCCCTGGGGGCGGATTGAGCCGAAGCCTTTGGTTTACCAGACTTTTTTGCCGCCATGATAGGTTCTCCTTCGAGCGGTTGAGTAGNGGTGTCCCAAAAATCAAGCGCCGAACATTAACAGAATGGAAGCATCTCGCCAAGCGCAATTTTTCNTANCANGCTGTGAGCATANCAATCAAACANCCCGTGTTAGCATGGCCGCGGTANAGATCCAGCGAGGCGAACAACTAGTGGAATATTCTGCGCGAAGTCAGTCCGTGCGATCCTTTAAAGCAATGGAAATGATGGCATCTGCCAGAATGCTCGAGGANCAGGGTCGGTCGATTATCCACCTCGAAGTGGGGCAACCCGATTTTTTCGCTCCTAACGCCGTTAGCGACCGAGCCAAGTCGATTATTGAGTCAAATCTGACCGGATACAGTAACGCTGAAGGTCTCCCTGAATTGCGGGAGTCGATTGCNGGGTTTTATGAGAATCGGTTCGGTCTTGCTATCGATCCGCGGCGGGTCATTGTCACTGCCGGCGCGTCAGGGGCGCTCGCATTACTTTTGCCATTGTTGACTGATCCAGGGCAAGGCTGGTTGTTGCCGGATCCCGGCTATCCCTCTTANCGTCATTTTGTCTCCGCTTTTGGGTGCGACGCGCAGGTGCTCCCGGTGTACGCGGCGCATCACTTCCAGCCAACGGCCAATCAAATCCAGGAGGCTTGGCGGTCGAATACCAAAGCCTGCTTGCTTGCTACGCCCTCAAATCCCGCGGGCACCTGCATACAATCCGATGTCGTTGGAGAGATCGCTAAGGTGGTGTCCACCAAGCGTGGACACCTGATTGTCGATGAAATCTATCAGGGGGTGTCGTCAGAGGGAGTGCCACTACCCACAATGCTGTCGAAGACGGATGATGCCTTTATCGTGAACAGCTTTTCAAAATACTTCGGAATGACCGGTTGGCGACTGGGCTGGCTCATCGTGCCCGATCAAGCGGTGGATTCATTGATTCGGATTGCCCAGAATCTCTTCATTTGTCCCTCTGTGGTGGCGCAAGCGGCTGCTGTCGCCGCGTTTCATGAAGAGGCGATAGAAGAGGCCGACCGTAGGTCAATCGATCTTGCTCAAAAGCGGCGATTAATGAGCGAGGGGCTAAAGGCGCTCGGTTTTAGGATTCCCGCCAATCCNGATGGCGCTTTTTACCTTTTTGCGGAAGTTCCAGAGGGAGCACCCGATGCAGAGGCATTTTGCGAGCAGGCGCTTCAGCGGGTTGGTGTTGCGATGACACCGGGCATTGATTTTGGTGACAATGACACCAAGAGATTTGTTCGGATTAGTTGTGCGCAGCCGACTTCGGCATTGCTCGATGCGCTCCAAAGGCTGCGTGGGCTGGCCCCGTGAAGATATTACGGGGTGAATGGCAAGCAGGTACCTTGGTCCGACGATATAAGCGATTTTTGGCGGATGTTCGGCTCAAAGCGTCGAACAAGGTGGTGACCGCCCACTGTCCAAATACCGGGGCCATGACCGGTTGCCTCGAATCTGGTGCGGATGTTTGGCTGTCACACTCGGATGATCCCTTAAGAAAAACATCGTTCACCCTGGAGCTGACGCGAATAGACGGACATTACATAGGCCTAAACACGCACAATGCGAATCGCCTTATCGAAGAAGCCATTATTAAAGGTCGGTTAGGGCCAGCGCTGCATGATTTGCACCCTGACCGAGAGGTCACATTTGAGGGAGGACGTCTCGATTTTCGATTAGGTAGCCAGGCTGAGTATCACTTTGTTGAGGTTAAAAGTGTGACTTGGATGGAGGGTAAGGGGGTTGGCCGATTTCCCGACGCAAAGTCGGAACGGGCGGCTAAGCACCTGGCTCACCTAGCTCATCTGGTAAAACAAGGAGCAAGCGGTACATTAGTGTTCTGCGTTCAACACTCGGGAATAAAATCAGTTGAACCTGCCCGTGATATCGACCCACTCTATGCTGAGGCTTTGGCGCAGGTCGTTTCAGAAGGTGTGGTCTGCAAAGCATTCAAGACACAGTTCCGACCCCCGCATGCGTTTGTGACCAAAGCGTTGCCCGTCCATATTCGATAGTACAAAGGGGCCCACATCAAGATCATGCATTTAACAATGGGCGTATTCGCTATGACCNTGGTTGGGAGTATGGTCCTAATGGTGGGCGCGGTACCACTCGACTGGAATCAATTGTTGGCTGGCGACTCCCAGGGGCAGACTATTTTGTGGCAATTGCGTTTGCCTCGAGTGTTGCTCGCTGGATTAGTGGGTGGTGGGTTAGCACTGGCCGGCGCTTGCGTTCAAGGCCTTTTCCGCAACCCTTTAGCGGACCCGACGCTCATTGGTGTGGCTGGTGGTGCTGCCTTAGCAGCCGCCATCTGTATCGCAGTCGCGCCCTTGCTACTGGTAAACCCTTGGTGGATCGCGGGCGCGGCGTTTTTGGGGGGATTGACCGTCACGTTTTTGGTTCTAGCGATATCGGGGCGCGAAACGGCCTTGCACACGTTATTACTCGCAGGGCTCGCAGTAAACGCAGTGTCGCTTGCATTGGTTGGACTGATTGGAGTGTTGGTGGTAGATGAGTCTTTCCGGAGCATTGCTTTTTGGACACTTGGAAGCCTGAATCACGCCACTTGGCAGGAGGTGGTCGTTGCTTTGCTCACGTTGCCTCTCGCTTGGCGTTTGATCTATCAGGCTGAGGCTTTGAATGCCATGGTGCTATCCGAGCACGAATTTTCTTCACTGGGTTACTCGTCGCAATTGATCAGGAGAGAGGTCATCGTCCTGGTGGCCGCAATGACGGGCATCGCTGTGAGCCTGACGGGCGTGATCGCGTTTGTGGGCCTGATCGTTCCGCATATGGCTCGCATAGNCTTTGGAGCAATGCATCAAACGTTGTTGCCGCTGGCGTTTATGATGGGAGCGATGCTCATGATGTTAGCGGATGCCGCGAGTCGAACCCTATTTGCACCTATGGAGATTCCGATTGGCATCATTACTGCGCTGATAGGTGCACCCGTTTTTATTGCCCTGCTCCGCAGACAGGTTGTTAGTGATGATTAGGGTCGAGTCGCTCACTTTGACAAGGGGAAAGCGCCAGATCCTCGGCCCTTTGTCTTTTGTCCTTGAGCAGGCATGTTGGCTCAGCGTAGTCGGNGCGAATGGTGCGGGTAAGTCGACTCTCTTGCGACTGATGGCCGGCCTCGACGTTCCATCAGGTGGCGACGTTAAGCTGAGAGATCAGCCAGTGACTGGGATAGCCCCTTTAAATCGAGCCCAACACGTCGGCTATCTGGCCCAATCTGCCCTCACTTCTTTCCCTTTCACCGTTGAAGAGTATGTCTCCCTTGGCCTNGCGCCCCATGACGAAAAGACGTTCAATCACCGTGACGTGATGGATGCTGTCATCGAGTCGTTGACGCTAGGAGTGCTTCGAAATCGCAAGGTTCTCGGCCTTTCTGGTGGCGAGTTTCAGCGAGTTCGGTTAGCGCGAGTTCTGGCCCAAGTCTGGTTCGAGCCTGATCAGCGGGTTTTAATACTCGATGAGCCGCTGACCTCTCTGGACTTGAAGATCCAAGATCAGGTCATCGGACTGTTGGAGCAGTTGGTTATGGGTGGGTTGACGCTAATTGATGCGACGCACCAGTTTGTGAGCATGCCGGTGCATGACCAGACTGTTCTGCTCCTTGGCGAGCGTGGCTCCCAAGTGGGGTTTGGTCGTCCCAGTGAGGTGCTGACGCCGACAGCGCTGCGAACCGCCTTTTCGCTTGAATCGCACTCCCCTAGCTTGCAGAGAGTGTTTGCAGCTCGTCATGGCTGAGCCGAGCACCGTATTGAGAGACGACGGCGGCAGCCAGTGGGTGCGAACGTGCAGTTGCTTCAGCGAGATCGCAGCCGCGCGTTAAATAGTAAAGGACACCCCCGGCGAAAGTATCCCCAGCACCTGTGGTATCAATCGGGCTGACGCCCCTTGCTGGTATCAGTTTAGGCTCTCTTTGACGCTCGCTAACCAAAGCTCCTTCTCCACCAAGGGTGAGCGCGAAAGCACTAGGGCTTGAAGCGAGTCGCGAAGCGGCTTCATCCCTGGTTGCTGCATTTGTCCAGGCCATGGCCTCATCCTCGTTGGCGAATACGAGGTCGACACCCGCTTCGAAGAGTCTTTCGAACTGGTCCCTGAACCCCTGCACCATGCCAATATCAGACAGCGTGAGCGCAATGGGTACGCTGGCACTCTTAGCAATCGCTTGTGCGGTGAGCGCCGCCTCGAAACCTGTTTCTGAACTGACTAGATATCCCTCGATGTAGAGATACTTCGACTGGATTAAGGCGGCCGCTTTGATCTCACTGTGCGAGTAGCTTTGAGTAATCCCAAGATGCGTAACGAGCGTTCGCTCACCATCTGGAGTGATCATGGAAATACATTCCCCGGTAACGCCGTCGGGGCAGTCGGTCTCGTCGTAGTTACAACCAATCCCCTGGGCACTAAGGTCTTTCAAGAAAAAAGCACCGGTCGCATCTCCAGCAACCTTGCAGCTATAGAAGGCCTTACCCCCAAGTCCAGAAACGGTGGCAATGGTATTCGCCGCTGAGCCACCGCTCGCGAGCGCCTCTCTCTGAATTCCATGCCGCTGCTCAATCAGATCGAGGAGGGCCACTCGACTGGCTTCGTCAACAAGTGACATACCGCTCTTTGGAAATGTGGATTCCGCCAAAATGGCTTCAGTGACCAGGTATTCAGAATCAACCAAAGCATTGCCTACGCCATAAACATCATACATTTGTGTCTGCTCCTAGCGGGTGAGGGTTTTTACCAGTCGGACTGGTTGCACGGGTGTTAGTGGGTGAGTTCGGCAAACGCTTCATCAGCGGCTTGCAGCGTGGTTTCAATATCTCGATCGTCATGTGCGGCTGAAACAAACCCGCTCTCGAACGGCGATGGAGCAAGGTAGATGCCTTTAGCAAGCATTGCCCTGAAGAACTGGTTAAACCGCTCAGCGTCGCAGGCCATCACGGCATCGAAATTGGTGACAGGATCTGCATCGGAGAAGAAAAACCCAAACATCCCTCCTCTTGAAACGGTCGCAAGCGAGATACCGTGCGATGCAGCCCGAGCCTTGAGGCCGTCAGCCAATTGACGGGTAGTTGTCGATAGGCGCTCAAAAAACCCTGGCTCGGAAAGGAGTGTGATGGTTGCGAGTCCTGACGCCATCGCAATTGGATTGCCTGAAAGCGTTCCAGCCTGATAGACGGGGCCCATCGGAGCAATGCAATTCATGATGTCGGCTCGACCACCAAAGGCGCCCACAGGAAGGCCTCCGCCGATGACTTTACCAAGGGTGGTGAGGTCTGGGGTGACCCCAAAAACACTTTGTGCGCCGCCGATCGCTACCCGAAATCCAGTCATCACCTCATCAAAAATGAGCACACTCCCATGGTCATCACAAACAGTTCGAAGCGCTTCAAGAAATCCCGGAAGTGGTTCCACCATTCCCATATTCCCGGCTATTGGCTCGACGATCACTGCTGCGATAGTGTCACCTTCTGCCTTAAAAAACGCTTTGAGGGTTTCCTCATCATTAAAAGGGAGCGTCAATGTTAACGTTGCTAGAGCTTTTGGTACTCCGCCCGAATCTGGTTCTCCCAGAGTTAGTGCTCCGGAACCCGCTTTGACTAGTAGAGAATCTGCATGGCCGTGATAGCAGCCTTCAAATTTGATGATTCGTTCTCGGCCTGTATAGCCACGGGCCAACCGAAGAGCGCTCATGGTGGCCTCGGTCCCAGAGCTCACCATTCGCAGNCGCTCCATGCTGGGNACGAGCTGGCGAANTCGGNCAGCAAGTTCGGTTTCGATTTCNGTGGGCGCGCCAAATCCNAGGCCTTTTTGCGCGGCNTTAGTTACGCTGTCAATGACAGCTGGATGGGCATGGCCAGCAATCATTGGTCCCCAGGAGCCGATATAATCAATGTACCGCTGCCCTTCTGCGTCATAGAGATAAGCGCCTTCGCCGCGCTCAAAGAAAACGGGCGCGCCACCTACACGTTGAAATGCACGAACAGGCGAATTAACTCCTCCGGGTAAAATGTCACAGGCTCGTGAAAACAGAGTTTTCGAAGTTTTAGTCATGGTGATGTAAATTGTGTTGAGTAATTCATCGGTTTCTCTCGGCCAGTCTGCCAAGAGTGGTTATTGATGTCGCTAGAGAGCACGATTCCNGATCGTTTCCTAGCCACAGTTGCTTNGGAANTAGAAATAATTAGCAGGTTAACCCTATCTGCGATCATTATATCAAATGCCCAATTAAGAGTAGCCTGCCTTGGTGGCTGCATTCCTTGCATGCAATATCAAGGGGTAAAAGGAAATGAATGTGCGGAGCTGGTTTGAAAGAAGAACGGTAGTCACATATCGAAGACCGATTAATCGGTGGGCGGCAATGATCGTGGGAATCCTTTTATTGGTGTGCTTGTGCTGGGCCGGCTTCGAGACAGGATTTAGTCGAGCCCAACAACTAGCGATCGGCGTGGAGTCTAGAATCCAGATATTGAATACTGAGCTAAAACAGTTGTCGGATACCCTCGAAGTGACGAAACAGGCTTTGGTGGCNTCTGAGTTGCAGAGAACAACCCTGAAAGAAAGGCTAAAGGTGCTGACGCCGCAATTAGCACAATATCGAAATATGATTCAAACGCTAAAGGATNAGCAGGTCTACTACAAGAACCTGTTAAACGCTTCGGAGGTGGGCGTTGAGGTGGTCATCGAGTCTGCCGAGATAATCCAAGGTCCAAACGGTGAGAGGCAATTTTGGGCACTCATTACGCAGTCGGCCGTTCAAAATCAATCAACGAGGGGCATTTTGCGTCTTGCTTATGANTATACTGAGCAAAGTGAGGACATGCTTAGTCGTGTTGAAGCAGTAGCGGAAGAGTTGCCGTTTGAGTTTGTCTACTTCAAGCGTTTTGAGGGTAATGCCCCGGTGCCGCCATATGCGGTGGTTCGCTCGGCAACAATAAGCGTTGAAATCGATGGGATAATAGTGGCCAATCAGCCATTTTCCTCTTTGGGCTCTTGATCAGTTGA
This sequence comes from Gammaproteobacteria bacterium, assembly GCA_002728935.1. Next base: position 7,390 of record PBWF01000027.1, read on the forward strand.
TCGCGCGGGGCCAAAAAAAGGACTACGATAAAACCTTGAAAGTTAAGCAGTGTTAAACGAGTCAGTCGATGTGGGTGATGCGGAGCTCGCAAGTTTCGCATGAAATCTTGCACGGATAGGTGGTGAATTGACGTGAAACGACCAGATTTGAAGGGAACGCGCGTGTCCCTCATAGCAGAAAATCTCGAAATAGAGGGCCGATTATTGTTTTCTGGGGAACTGATAGTTAATGGTGTAGTCCGGGGGGACTTGGTTGGAAAAGACTTGCAGTCGAAAGTTCAAATCCAACCGAGTGGCCAGGTAATCGGAGACATCAAAGTCCCTACTGTCACTGTGAGTGGGCGAGTGGAGGGTGACACCTATGCTAGTGCGCACATCTCCTTGCTCTCCTCTGCCAGGGTGAATGGAAATATCTACTATGCCTCGATGGAGATGGCGAAAGGAGGGCAATTTACGGGCAGCATCCGTCAGTTAGAGTCCGCAATGGTTGTTGAGCAAGCGGAGGTTCGCATGGCTCAGCGGGCGGCCACCGTGACAAATATCAAGTCAACCTAGAAGATAACGTTTGCAGAGTGGATGCAGATCGGTTGTGCCTGCTCTGACAAGTCACTCTACAATTTAGAGCATCGCATGGAGAGCTGCGACCAGCTGGGCAACGTACGTATTGTTACAAAAAGTGAGGATCGTGGCTCCGAGAATAAGCGGGCTCAGAGCGAATTTGATAAGGGGTGCATGGCTGATTCTTCACTCTGAGTTGGAATAATCGGCCCGATCGATTAGGTAGTCTTCGGTTTGATTTTAGTAACAGAGTCATCAGGATTAGAAGCGGTTGAGTTAAAGGAATCCGAAAGGTCTACAATCAAGTGGCCGCCAGCTCTTAGAACAGCCGTAAGCTAGGCAAAAGCGTCTGATGGAGATGTCGCACCTCAGATCGTCCAGAGACTAACGAGCGACGAGAGAGTTTAGAAATGAGTGATACTCTTCAACCCATCCTATCGTTGGCTTTTTCTGATGCCGCGGCAAAAAAAGCGAGTCTCCTTATTGAAGAAGAAGCCAATCCGGATCTTCGATTGAGAGTGTTCGTGACAGGCGGTGGCTGCTCTGGGTTCGAGTACGGATTCACCTTCGATGAAGATGTTGAAGAGGACGATACGCTCATTGTGAACCAGGGTGTGACCCTGATTATCGATCCGCTCAGTTTTCAGTATTTGAACGGCGCAGAGGTCGATTTCAAGGAGGATTTACAGGGCTCCCGTTTTGTTGTTAACAATCCAAATGCCAGCGTGACCTGCGGTTGCGGCAATTCTTTCTCAATCGCTTAGCAGTTGAGAGGATACCTTCAGATGGATTGCGTAGAGCCTTGTGAGCCCGGTACCGCTTCGACCTGGGCAAGATGATTTTGTAATTGATTCTGTAATCCAGAGATATGCGCTCTGAAATCTTCTTCGTAGATGGGTGCGACGGGAGCTGCGTCAGGCAGCTTGACTGTTCTAGGGTTTTGATGAGAGCCCGATACTAAAAATTCGTAATGAAGATGAGGACCTGTGGCCCAACCCGTCGATCCTACGAAACCGATCACTTGTCCTTGTTTGACGTTAGAACCGCGCCTGATGTTGTTAGCAAAATTTGAAAGGTGCAGATATTTCGTTGTGTAGCGCTCGCCATGTTGTAAGACGATGAACTTGCCAGAGGCCTCGTTGCTAGTAGCTGAGATGACTTTCCCATCGCCTGCCGCTTTTACTGGTGTCCCTCGAGCGGCCGCGTAGTCAATCCCTCGATGAGGCATTTTCCGGTTGTGGATAGGATGCATTCGACTAAGATTGAACCGTGAGCTCACATGGGAAAAGTGAACAGGGTCTCGAATAAACGCTTTGCGCAGACTGATGCCGTCTGCATCGAAGTAGCCCACCTTGCCGCTGGGGTCTGTGTAGCGATAGGCCTCATACTGCTGGCCCATGTTAGAGAAGTGTGCAGCCAGGATATTGCCCTCGTGAATCAGTGTATCGTTGGAGTAAATACCCTCGTAAACAATCAGGAATTGGTCCCCTCGGCGTAAATCCAGCGCAAAGCTGATGTCCCATTGAAAAAGGTTCGCTAATTCCATAATAAGTTTGTCGCTGATCTCAATAGACTGCCCAGCCAAGTAAAGCGAGGACTGTTTCTTAGTGATATGGCCGACCTTGACGATTGGCCTTATCTTGGATGGTGCCTCTATGGTAGAAGCTGTGAATTGTCCTTCTTCGTTCAACAAAATTTCTGTAGTTGTTAACAGATCACGCTTGAGCCTTAGTCCGGAGAATTCCCCTGCCGAGTCGAATCCAAATTCGAGCTTCTGCCCAGGCGCGAGACGTTTTAGGTCATTATCGTCTGCAGCTTTTGTAACCCGGAGAAGTACGGAAGCTGGAATACCTTTGCGCTTAAATAGAACGGATAGGTTATCGCCTGGACTGATTGACTCCTCTTGCCAAGTCCATGTTGGGACCTTTGGTGATGTATCATCCTTGGGGTCGGCTCGCTCGGGCTGATCAAAAACATGAGAGGGTAGCATTATGGGAATCGTTGAGGCGGTGGATCTCTGCTCCTCTGAATCTTGCGCTGGCCAACAGAGATGGATGAGCAAGCCCGTAATCATTAAGGCGGTGATTGCTCGCAAATGTAAAATTGGAAAGCGTTCAAACATAACTCAGTGAAAGAAGTGCAGAGTGGCTTTTGATAGACGATGTTTCTGGTGTGAATCTGCTTGCTCCGGCAGTTTGCAGGATCTTGGTAGAGAAAAGAAGAGCCGGCTGGTTTTCGCGGTGACCCATTTGGTGATCCGGCCTCTTACAGGCGCGGCGAAGTTGGGTTTCGGTATAATAAGCGATCCTTAGCATGAGAGAGCGCCCAGCAAAACTGCTTAGCAGCGCATTTGGGACATTCGTATGACACAAATGGCAGATCAAAACCCAGTTGAAGAGCTGAAAGCGCATGGGCTGGTGGCTCAAACTAGCAATGAAGCAGAGCTCAAAGCGCACTTAAAGTCTCATCGCAGCCTTTATTGTGGTTTTGATCCTACGGCTGACAGTCTTCATGTGGGTAACTTGGTGCCGCTGCTTGCGCTGCGTAGATTCCAGTTGGCTGGGCATCGGCCAATTTTGTTGGTGGGCGGGGCCACAGGAATGATCGGGGACCCCGGAGGGAGATCGTCTGAGCGTGAGCTAAAGCCTCGTGAGGAGGTGAAGCGGTTCGTAGCGAAGATTCGTGATCAGGCGAGTCGATTTCTCGACTTTGATTGTGGAGAGTTATCTGCCTTGGTTGTTGACAATGCAGATTGGATTGAGCCTGTTGATGTGATTACGTTTCTTCGAGATATCGGTAAACACTTTAGCGTCAACTCCATGATTCAAAAAGAAACTGTGCGTAGGCGTCTCGAAGATGAATCAATGGGTATCAGCTACACTGAGTTTAGCTACATGATTCTTCAAGCATATGACTATGCGGTGCTAAACGAGCGATATCAGTGCACGCTCCAAATCGGTGGCTCTGATCAATGGGGCAATATCACGAGTGGAATAGAGCTAATCAGACGAAGGGGAGGCGAAGGTGCTCACGCCTTAACCTACCCATTGATTACTAAGTCGGACGGCACAAAGTTTGGGAAGAGCTCTTCAGGTGCGGTCTGGCTTGACCCCGAGAAGACTTCTCCGTACGCGTTCTACCAGTTTTGGCTGAATGTGTCTGATGCCGATGTCATTCGATTCATTCGGACGTTCACTTTTTTGGAATCAGAAGAGATTGAGAAGTTGGTTCAATCCCTCGAGGAAGCGCCTGAAAAAAGGGCGGCACAGCAGGTTTTAGCCGAAACGGTGACGAGACTAGTGCACGGTGATGCGCCGTTCGAAAGCGCAAAACGAATTACTCGAGCGCTATTTGCCAATGATATTGAGTCCCTGACCGCAAGCGATTTTGAGCAACTAGCCCAGGATGGATTGCCCGCGACCCATATTGTGGCAAGCGAAGTTTCTTTGATTGACGCATTGGTTGATTCCGGGCTTGCTGTCACCCCTAAAGGCGAAGTGACCAGAGGGCAGGCTAGAAAGTTGATCGCTTCAAATGCGATTACAGTTAATGGTTCTAAGACAACTGACGATAAGGCGGTCTTGGTTTCAGCCGGTGCCTTGCACGAGAGATACTTCTTGGTCAAAAAAGGGAAAAAACAACACCACCTTTTCGTTAAAGAAATTCGTTAGGAAAATTTTGAACTACGGAAGCTGGTTCAGTTCTAGCGATTGCTGGTGCCTCTAATGAGGCACCAGCATCAGTCGGCTGGCTCCCGGCTAACGGCGGTGATTTACGCGTCTGTAGGAGTGTCTGCGCGCAGACCCACTTCTGGCTGTTTTATATATTTCGTCCGGTGGACGAGTACCCGATAATCGCAAGTATTGAAGGAAAGTGGTGGAGCCAGGCGGGATCGAACCGCCGACCTCCTGCGTGCAAGGCAGGCGCTCTCCCAGCTGAGCTATGGCCCCATAATCGGGTTCGCTCTATGTGAAACCAGCGAAACGCGATCGGTGCTCGGACGCAGTGTTCGATTGGTGGGTCTGGGTGGATTTGAACCACCGACCTCATCCTTATCAGGGATGCGCTCTAACCAACTGAGCTACAGACCCTCGAGATGCAGACTGATGTCCGAGGCCGCGTATTATACGCGGGTGAAGTCGATTTACAATCGGCCTGAATCCTGAGATAGACGACACTATAAGGCTACCTGAGGCCTAAAAGGATGACTTTGCTTGGTTGACGATCGGCTTGTTTAGTCAGGTCCATCCTGGCGCGAAGTTTAAAATACGTATCAATGGGATGGTTGAGGACTCAGAGGGTGAAAGGATCAACAAGAGGACCGAAAAAATTGCCAACGACTTCACAGGAGCAGCTTAGCCAGCTGACAGCGTTTACACAAAGCTCCACGTTTTTCGATTTGCTAAATGGTAATGCTTGTCGGCGCTCCAACGAGCTTGTCAGTAAGCTCGAGGCGCTGGGATTGAGGTACCGAACCGAGGGCAGTCTTCTGGAGCTGACTGATCCCCCTATTGAGCTCGATGTAGATTGGGTCAGCAGGCGATTAGGGCCAAGCGTATGGATTCAGTATGACCGAGTGGTCGACTCTACTAATCGCATCGCTCTAGAGAGCTTGTCTCATGAGACTGGTTGTTTTATCGCCGAGTTTCAGTCATGCGGGCGTGGTCGCAGTGGTCGTAAGTGGATCAGCCCTTATGGAGACAACTTAGCGCTCAGTTTGGTAATGGTTGTGGACCGCTCGATGGCTGATCTGAGTGGTTTGTCGCTTGCTGTTGGGTTTGGAATAGTGAAGGCGCTTCGAGCACAATCGGTCGAAGGCATCAGTCTCAAGTGGCCTAACGATCTGTTGCTAAGCGGCAGGAAAACGGGGGGGATTTTAATTGAGGTCGATCCGTTGACTTCTAAAAGCACAAAAGTTGTGGTTGGCGTTGGAGTTAATATCGCCTCTTTTCCGCAGGAGGCTTTGATCGGACAAAAAGCGACTAGCATTAGGCAAGGCTCAACACTTTCGCGTGAAATGATAGCCTTTATTATCATTAAAGCCATTGAAAATGCCTCGAAGCGTTTCGTCAGGGAGGGTTTGTCATCAATTGTAGATAAATGGCAAGAAGTAGACGGGTATGCGGGCCGTCAGGTTAACCTCCTTCTTGGCGGGAAGCTCGTGACGGGTAAGAACGTGGGGATTAACCAAGCTGGTCATCTAATGATCGAAACGCATTCAGGGTTAGAAGAATTTTCAATAGGTGATATCAGTCTAAGGCCGAGCAAGAACGAGAACGAATAACTTGCAACTACCTAACGGGCTGCTTTGCTGGTGGTTCCAAACGTAGGCTTGTCTGATTTGTTGTTGAGTGCTTGACACACGAAAGAAGGCGATTAACTAGCCCGAGTAACTAGCGGTCACGGAACTACCCAAAGCAGGATGTTAAGCAGTTGATCAAAAGCGTCGTCCGGAAGCGCCTTACTCCAGTCAATCGAATTGAGCGAGGGATTCGGTGAAAGAACGGCTGGCTGAGGTCTCGAGCACAAAGATGGAATCTGAATAAGCAATGGCGAGCAAATGCGGAATGCTTGAGAAATTAGAATTGTGTCGACGGAGCGGTTAGCCTAAAATTCGCGTCGTGCCGCTATAGCTCAGCAGGTAGAGCAACTGATTTGTAATCAGTAGGTCCCGAGTTCGATTCTTGGTGGCGGCACCATTTTCTCTTCTTTTGGTGAAAAAAACAGGCAAAAGTGAGCTTCGCTCATCAATGCCAATGTCGAAGGAATCAGGGAAATCGAGGGCAAACTCGCCGTGTGAAGATAGCCTGTGATGACACCATTTCAATTGATATTGCTCGTTGACATTGAATAGGGTCACTGGCAGAATTTAGCGCCGCAAAATCGGAGGGGTTCCCGAGCGGTCAAAGGGATCAGACTGTAAATCTGACGCGAAAGCTTCGGTGGTTCGAATCCGCCCCCCTCCACCATCTAAGACGGATTTGCCGTTAGGGGCCCGTTCAGTGGCGAAAGCGGGCTGAGGCTTAGCCAGTATGGTAGGAAAAGGAAAAAGACTGTTGATCGATAGACACTCTAGAGGACAAGATCTTTTCGAAGTCTGTCAATCTAATTGTAAGAATAGGAGAACATCGGGACGGGGAAGGGTGATTGATGGCAGGAACAAGAGGCGCTCTTGAAGCTAAGTTGGTTGATTGTTTTGAGAATCGGTTCCTAAAACAGAGCTTGCTCTCGAAATGGGGTCGGCTAAAGAGGGTTGTAGTTGGATAATTGGCGGGTATAGTTCAGTGGTAGAACCTCAGCCTTCCAAGCTGTTGGCGCGAGTTCGATTCTCGCTACCCGCTCCATCAAGTATCAAACATTAGCCCTAGGATGAACTGCTTAGCAATCGTACTGCCTTAGCAGAAAATATATCCGCATGATTTTGATCATAGCGACAACATAACATTGATACATGGGCAAATCTCAGGTTAGCGCTCATATAGCTCAGTAGGTAGAGCACTTCCTTGGTAAGGAAGAGGTCACCGGTTCAAATCCGGTTATGAGCTCCATCAATTGAGTAGATTGCGCTCTTTTAGCGGAGCAAAGTCCTGCGGAGTGGTGAGTGATGGGAGCAGCTAGTCGGTCTTAAAAAAAGGTCAGTGGAAAAAACGCTACTGTCAAACGCTATCGAAAGAAAGATAGACAGTTCACAGAAATTTAAAGGATGTTTTTGGCCAGATCGCTACGAGCAATTTGACTACCGGTCGGCCATCCAACGGGTGTCATCAAAATCGGCAAAAAAGTAGACCTTATAAAAGTGGTTCGAAAGAATTGCGAACTTGGGAAAATCTAGGATCGCAGCACTTACAAAACAAAACGTTACATAAAGGAGAGGGCTAGCATGTCCAAAGAGAAGTTTGAGCGTAAGAAGCCCCACGTAAACGTGGGCACGATTGGCCACGTTGACCATGGTAAGACGACGCTTACCGCGGCGATCACCAAGGTGTGCGCGGAAGTTTATGGTGGCGAAGCGCGCGCGTTTGATCAAATCGATAATGCGCCGGAAGAGAAAGCGCGTGGTATCACGATTTCGACCTCACACGTTGAGTACGACTCTCCTGACCGTCACTACGCTCATGTTGATTGTCCAGGCCACGCGGACTACGTTAAGAATATGATCACTGGCGCCGCTCAAATGGATGGCGCAATTCTTGTAGTCTCTGCAGCGGATGGGCCCATGCCGCAGACTCGCGAGCACATTTTGTTGTCCAAACAAGTAGGGGTTCCGCATATTGTCGTGTTTTTGAACAAAGCAGACATGGTTGATGATGAGGAGCTTTTAGAGCTAGTAGAGATGGAGGTCCGTGAACTCCTCGACCAGTATGATTTCCCAGGCGATGATACGCCGATCGTTATTGGTAGCGCTTTGAAAGCGCTGGAAGGTGATTCGTCGGATATTGGTGTTAATTCGATAACTAAGCTAGTAGAAACCCTGGACAGTTATATTCCTGAGCCTGTCCGAGCGGTTGATCAACCGTTTTTAATGCCCATCGAAGATGTATTTTCAATCTCTGGTCGAGGAACAGTTGTAACCGGTCGTATCGCCCGCGGGATCGTCACCGTTCAAGATGAAGTAGAAATCGTTGGTATTCGCGAAACCGAAAAAACTACCTGCACAGGTGTTGAAATGTTTCGCAAGTTGCTCGACGAGGGCCGGGCGGGTGAAAACGTTGGCGTGCTCTTGCGAGGTACGAAGCGAGAGGAGGTTGAGCGAGGACAAGTGCTGGCTAAGCCTGGTTCCATCACACCGCATACCAAATTTTCGAGCGAAGTGTACGTATTGTCGAAGGACGAGGGTGGCCGACATACTCCCTTCTTCAAAGGATATAAGCCACAGTTTTTCTTCGAAACAACGGACGTCACGGGTAGCTGCGAGCTGCCAGCAGGAACGGAGATGGTCATGCCTGGTGACAACGTGAACCTTGAAGTTGAGCTTATAGCCCCGATCGCGATGGAAGAAGGCCAGCGTTTCGCTATTCGTGAAGGCGGCCGAACAGTAGGTGCTGGTGTTGTGACAAAAATCGCCGAGTAAAGACACCTGCTCGGAGGATCATCCAAGGCTTTTGCGTAGCAAGAAGGCTTTTAGGCCAGTAGCTCAATTGGCAGAGCGGCGGTCTCCAAAACCGCAGGTTGGGGGTTCGATTCCCTCCTGGCCTGCCACGTAAAGGCTGAGTAACTAACCCAGCCTGAGGTGTTGCTAAGGCCCCGAGTCGGAAGAATAATTTCGGCATCGGGACTTCGCGTCCCTGAAGATTGTGGACAAAACAGGATAATCAATGAGTTCCGCTAGCGAGGCAAAACACACGTTGGATTGGTTGAAATGGCTGTTGGTTGTTGGCTTAGCGGGCGCCGGCATCTATCTCAACATGGAATACGCGCTGGCGTCCTTATTGGTGCGGGTTTTGGTAGGCATCGCGTTGGCTGGAGTCTGTGCTGCCATCGCGCTTCAAACTGCGGCGGGTCGCAGCGTTTGGGAACTCGCCAAAGAAGCCCGTATAGAAATAAGACGGGTGGTTTGGCCAACCCGCCAAGAAACCACTCAGACTACTTTAATAGTGGTAGTTATGGTTATTCTTGTGGCCCTTGTGCTTTGGATGATCGATAGCGGGCTGAGCTATATCGTCAATATAACGATTGGCTAGGTGCAAGTCGCCGAGGGGGTCTAGAGCACTCACTCTCGCAAAGGCTTTATGAATTTAGGGCTCATTGAATAAGTCTCATGAAAAAGGAAGGGCTTGCTTTGGATAAGAAGTGGTATGTCGTCCATGCATTGTCGGGATTTGAGAAACACGTCATGCGCGCGCTACAAGAGCGGGTCGAATTGACTGGCCTGCAAGAAAAGTTTGGAGAGATTCTTGTACCTTCTGAAGAAGTGGTGGAGATGAAGGCTGGGAAAAAGCGTAGAAGTGAGCGTAAATTTTTCCCAGGATACGTCCTAGTCCAAATGGAGCTAGACGACGAGACATGGCACATGGTTAAAGAGACGCCTCGTGTCATGGGTTTCATTGGCGGCAAGGCTGATCGACCTGCACCACTCACCGATGCTGAAGCATCTGCTATTTTGCAGCGCATTCAGGTAGGCAGTGAAAAGGTAACCCCGAAAGTTGTTTTTGAGCCGGGTGAACTTGTGCGGGTGGTTGATGGCCCATTCAACGATTTCAATGGTGTCGTTGAAGAAGTGAATTACGAGAAAAATAGGTTGCATGTCGCAGTGACTATCTTCGGCAGATCGACTCCGGTCGAATTGGACTTCGGTCAAGTCGAGAAGGGTTGATCGAATTAACGACATCTAGTTTTCAAGCCAAGAAAGCTAGATAGGCGGGGACCTGACAATGAAGCTCTATGAGCTTTTTGGAAAGGGCTTGAACCCAAAAGAGAGGTGAATCGTGGCAAAAAAAATTGATGCATATATTAAACTGCAGGTTCCTGCTGGACAGGCCAACCCGAGTCCGCCCGTGGGCCCAGCCCTGGGTCAGCATGGACTCAACATCATGGAATTTTGTAAAGCTTTCAATGCAGATACTCAAGGCACGGAACCAGGCCTGCCAATCCCAGTCGTCATTACTGTGTATAACGATAAAAGCTTTACTTTTATCAAGAAGACTCCCCCAGCATCGATTTTGTTGAAGAAAGCAGCCGGTATCCAAAGTGGAAGCCCTGAGCCGCACGTCAAAAAGGTAGGCAAGGTGAATCGCGCTCAGCTTGAAGAAATAGCTACAGCAAAGATGCCCGACTTAACAGCAAAAGATATGGACGCAGCGGTTCGCACGATAGCTGGTAGTGCAAGAAGTGCGGGCATCGAAGTTGAGGGAGTGAACTAATGGCTAAGTTAAGCAAGCGAGTTAGAGCTTTCAAAGAGAAGGTCGACCCCGAGAAGGCCTATGAAATTACTGAGGCTGTCTCGATTTTGAATGAACTTTCTTCAGTCAAGTTCAAAGAGTCGATTGATGTCAGTATCAACCTTGGTGTAGATCCTCGCAAATCTGACCAGGTGGTACGCGGCGCCACTGTTCTCCCTAATGGAACAGGAAAAAACGTCCGAGTCGCCGTATTTACTCAAGGGGATAATGCCGAGCAGGCCACGGCTGCTGGGGCGGATGTGGTTGGCATGGATGACTTGGCAGCTACTGTTAAAGCGGGCCAACTCGATTTTGATGTGGTGATCGCCTCTCCGGATGCCATGCGGGTTGTCGGGCAGCTCGGGCAAGTGCTTGGTCCGAGAGGGCTAATGCCTAATCCTAGGCTAGGCACCGTCACTGCTGATGTTGCCGAGGCTGTTAAAAACGCAAAAGCAGGTCAAGTCAGATACCGCACAGATAAAAGCGGCATCATTCACGGTGGTGTCGGAAGAGTGGGATTTGAGCCCGAGGCCATCAAGCAAAACATTGAAGCACTTCTGAGTGATTTAAAAAAAGCAAAACCCGCGTCCGCGAAAGGGGTTTATGTGAAGAAAATCACCCTGTCCACCACGATGGGCGCAGGGATTGCGATTGATCAAGGCTCGTTGGAAGCCTAGCAAGAGAAATGATGAGTTCTTTGGAGTGGCTGGCCATCGGTTACCGCTCGTCAAAGACCGTAGGTTCGGTGTCGGCCGAATAAATTGTGAAAGCAGGCCTACGCAGACGGTGGAGGGCGATTCATAGCCATGAATCCTGTCGCCGTAGAAACGCCCGAGGAGTGCAAGTCCTAGGGTCATTTGGGTGAGTCAAGGAGTACNCACGTGCCGATTGGACTTAAAGAAAAACAGGCGATTGTTGCAGAAGNGNACGAAACNGCNCAGGCCGCATTGTCAGCAGTGATGGCTGATTACCGNGGAGTCACTGTAGACGCAATGACTNANCTNCGGNAGTCAGCNAGAGANTCAGGCGTNCAGGTTCGCGTGATCCGAAATACGCTNGCAAANNGAGCGTTTGAGGGNACCGANCTTGAATGTATGAATGANGNGCTGACAGGGCCTTGCATNGTAGCCTTTGCGATGGAAGATCCCGGNGCATCCGCNAGGTTGTTCAAGGATTTTGCTAAAGAGCAAGAAGCGTTTGAGATCAAGGCGCTNAGNGTCGGAGGCAAGTTGCTTCCTGCTGAGCAGATTGATGCGCTTGCTAAGTTGCCTACCCGAGATGAAGCGCTCGCAATGCTTATGGCGGTCATGCAAGCACCAGTAACCAAGCTGGTTCGCACAATGAACGACATTCCAGGTCGAGTAACTCGAGTAGTCGCAGCAGTTCGCGATCAAAAACAAGCAGCCTGATTAGTCTGAAACAAACGGAGATAGGACAAATGTCATTATCAAAAGAAGAAATCTTAGATGCAATCGCTGAAATGAGCGTGATGGATGTCGTCGCGTTAGTTGAAGCGATGGAAGAAAAGTTCGGTGTATCTGCAGCAGCAGCTGTTGCAGCTGTGCCGGCAGCGGCTGGTAGCGACGCTGGCGGTGAAGCAGAGCAGGATGAGTTTGAAATCATTTTGGTATCTGGAGGTGAGAAGAAAGTGAATGCGATTAAGGTCGTTCGCTCAATCACAGGGCTTGGCCTGAAGGAAGCGAAAGACATGGTCGATTCAGCGCCCTCCTCAATCAAGCAAGGTGTCAGCAAAGACGAAGCCGCAGATATCAAGAATCAGCTTGAAGAAGCTGGTGCCACTGTGGAGCTGAAGTAAGCGCATCATCATTGATCGACGGGTGTCGTTGATACCCGTCGATTCTTTGTGGTGAAGCAGTAGAGATTCAAGCGGAAATTTAAGACACAAATTGGAGGCACGAATGGCCTATTCGTACACAGAGAAAAAGCGGATTAGGAAAGACTTCAGCAAGTTGCCAACGGTCATGGATATCCCATACTTGCTCGGGATACAGGTTGATTCCTACATGCAATTCTTGCAAGAGGGCATCGACGTAAACGAGCGCACTCATTCGGGTCTTCATGCTGCTTTTTGCTCCGTGTTCCCTATTGCCTCTTACTCGGGTAACGCAGCACTAGAATATGTTGATTATCGGTTAGGTAAGCCGGTGTTTGATGTTAAGGAGTGCCAATCTCGAAGCGTAACCTATGCTGCCCCGCTGCGGGTCAAAGTACGCCTTATTATTTACGACAAAGACTCGTCAAATAAGGCGATCAAAGATATTAAAGAGCAAGAAGTGTACATGGGCGAGATTCCGCTCATGACCGAAAACGGCACATTTGTGATCAACGGGATTGAGCGAGTTATCGTATCGCAATTGCATCGTTCCCCAGGCGTATTTTTCGATCACGATAAAGGAAAAACCCACTCATCTGGAAAACTTTTATATTCCGCCCGCGTCATCCCGATGCGTGGTTCATGGCTCGACTTTGAGTTTGATCCCAAAGATCTCGTTTATGTGCGCATTGATCGGAGGCGCAAGCTGCCTGTAACTATTTTGCTGCGAGCACTTGGCTTATCGGCAGAACAGATTCTCGATACCTTCTTTGACACGGATACATTTCAAATCACCGAAGACGGGTATCGGCTTAACCTTATTGCCAATCGTCTTCGGGGAGAAACCGCCCAGTTCGAGATCAAAGATGACAAGGGTGAAGTGCTTGTACCAGAAGGCTCACGAGTCACCGCCCGACATATCCGCGAAATGGAAAAGCGCAATCTAAAAGCGCTCGAAGTGCCAGCGGAATATGTGTGCGGCCACAGACTTGCCAAAGATCAGCTGGATGAAGAAACAGGCGAAGTGGTAATCGGCTGTAACACCATTATCACTGAAGAAGTCCTTGAGCAAATGAAGGCGCTGGGTATCGGAGAGTTTGAAACGATCTATACCAATGACCTAGATTGCGGGCCTTTTGTCTCCGATACATTGACAGCAGATCCAACAGGCAATCGCCTTGAAGCCCTTGTTGAAATCTACCGAATGATGCGCCCCGGTGAGCCACCGACCAAGGACGCGGCAGAGAATCTTTTCAATAATTTGTTTTTTAGCGATGACCGCTATGACCTGACAGCAGTAGGTCGAATGAAGTTTAACCGCCGTCTGGGGCGCGAAGAGGAGTCGGGGATTGGAACGCTAGACAACGACGACATCGTCGACGTGATCAAGCAGCTGATCGCGATTCGAAATGGTTATGATGTGGTTGATGATATTGATCATCTCGGTAACAGGCGCGTCCGCTCGGTCGGAGAAATGGCCGAGAACGCCTTCCGTCTTGGTTTGATTCGCGTTGAGCGCGCAGTAAAAGAACGACTCAGCCTTGCTGAGTCAGAAGGACTAATGCCTCAGGATTTGATTAACGCGAAACCTGTGGCTGCGGCTGTCAAGGAATTTTTTGGCTCCGCGCAGCTATCGCAGTTCATGGACCAGAATAATCCGCTATCCGAAGTTACCCACAAGCGACGAGTGTCTGCGCTCGGCCCTGGTGGATTAACAAGAGAGCGTGCTGGATTCGAGGTAAGAGACGTTCACCCAACGCACTACGGTCGCGTATGCCCGATTGAGACGCCAGAGGGGCCAAATATCGGTTTGATCAACTCACTTGCGACCTACGCTCGGACTAATGATTTCGGGTTCCTTGAAAGCCCGTATCGCCGGGTAGTAGATGGAAAAGTGACTGACGACATCGAGTTTTTGTCTGCGATTGTTGAATCAGATTACGTGATTGCTCAGGCCAGCGCTGAACTCGATAAGTCGGGGCGGTTGGCAGAGGATTTGGTTGATGTCCGCCACCAAGGCGAGTTTTCGAAGATGGCCCGCGAGCACGTCAACTTCATGGATGTGTCACCTAAGCAGGTGGTTTCTGTTGCCGCAGCACTGATCCCGTTCCTCGAGCATGACGACGCTAACAGGGCTCTCATGGGCTCGAACATGCAGCGGCAAGCGGTACCTACACTGGCGGCTGAAAAGCCATTGGTTGGTACAGGACTCGAGCGGGTAGTAGCAAGAGACTCAGGGGTCTGTGTCACGGCTCTTCGAGGAGGCGTCATTGAAACGGTTGACGCGGCGCGAATCGTGGTTCGTGTCAACAAAAATGAGACTGAAAGTGGTGAAGCGGGGGTTGATATCTACGACCTCGTCAAATACACCCGATCTAACCAAAACACCTGCATCAATCAACGACCGCTGGTTCGTGAGGGCGACACTATCGCAAAGAACGACGTGCTGGCCGATGGACCATCCGTTGATACGGGTGAGCTGGCCCTGGGTCAGAACATGCGCATCGCGTTCATGACTTGGAATGGATACAACTTTGAGGACTCAATCCTCATCTCAGAACGCGTGGTAAAAGAGGATCGCTTCACAACGATCCACATCCAGGAGCTCACGTGTATCGCACGGGATACCAAGCTCGGCTCTGAAGAGGTGACCTGCGATATTCCGAATGTGGGAGAGGGAGCGCTTGGTAAATTAGATGAGTCAGGCATTGTTTACATCGGCGCTGAAGTAGCAGCAGGGGACATCTTGGTAGGTAAAGTCACGCCAAAAGGTGAGACGCAATTGACGCCAGAAGAGAAACTGCTTAGGGCTATCTTTGGAGAGAAGGCGTCTGATGTAAAAGACACGAGCCTCAGGGTTCCTAGCTCGGCTAATGGCACCGTGATTGATGTACGGATCTTTACCCGAGATGGTCTTGAGAAGGATAAGCGGGCGAAAGACATTGAGCAGCAGGAACTGGCTCGCGTCCGAAAAAATATTGAAGCCGAGTATGCGATCGTTGAAAACGCGACTTATGAGCGGTTGGCCAGTGCGCTGAGTGGAAAAGTAGTGATTGCGGGTCCCAAACTGAAGAAAGGGGACAAGGTTACAGCGACGTATTTGCGAGAGCTTCCTGCAGAGGATTGGTTCAAGCTCCGAATGGAGAAAGATGACCTCAATGATCAGCTTGAGGCGGCCGACACACGACTCAAGGCACGACGTCAGGAGTTGGATGAGCGATTCGAGGAGAGTAAAGGTAAGCTTCAAAGCGGTGACGATCTGGCGCCTGGGGTGCTGAAGATCGTCAAGGTCTACCTTGCCATTAAGCGTCGCATTCAGCCCGGTGATAAAATGGCGGGACGTCACGGTAACAAAGGCGTCATATCGGTGATCAAGCCGGAAGAGGATATGCCTTTTGACGCTGATGGACGACCGATCGATATCGTATTGAACCCGCTTGGTGTACCCAAACGAATGAACGTGGGGCAGATCCTAGAAACTCATTTAGGATGGGCAGCGCAGGGACTGGGTGTCAGGATTGGTGAGATGCTCGACCTTAAGCGAGAAGTCACGGAAATCCGCAAGTTCCTCGAGAAAATCTACAACCAAAGCGGCCGAATGGAAGACTTGGATTCGTTGACCGACGCCGAGGTTGTGCAATTAGCGAGTAACCTGCGAGCAGGTGTGCCAATGGCTACCGGCGTGTTCGATGGCGCTAATGAGATCGAGATTAAGAAAATGCTTGAGCTAGCAGGATTGCCGCAAGATGGCCAAACCTTGTTGTTCGATGGCTGTACGGGAGATCAATTCGAGCGCCCGGTGACAGTGGGCATCATGTATATGCTGAAGCTCAATCACCTGGTTGACGATAAGATGCACGCCCGATCCACCGGGTCATATAGTCTGGTCACCCAGCAACCGCTAGGGGGCAAAGCACAATTTGGCGGTCAGAGGTTTGGTGAGATGGAGGTCTGGGCTCTCGAAGCTTATGGGGCTGCTTATACCCTACAAGAAATGCTGACAGTCAAGTCAGATGACGTTCACGGACGAACACGGATGTACAAGAACATTGTTGATGGTGATCATCGTATGGAGCCGGGCATGCCCGAATCCTTTAACGTCTTGGTGAAGGAAATTCGTTCGCTGGGGATCGATATTGAGTTGGAACACGAATAGCGATC